>NZ_ASAC01000011.1:0-11798 GCF_009834675.1 Cyanobium sp. Copco_Reservoir_LC18 | reverse complement strand
CCTCGTCTGCCGGGTGGTGGGCCAGCACCGCAGCACCCAGCGTCATCCCGGCAAGGTTGTCTCGATTGAGGAGGCCAAGCTCCGGGAGATCGCAGCGGATCACATCCGCTGGGGCCGCCGGATGGCCTACCGCCTCCTGCGGCGCGAGTGCTGGACGGTGAACCACAAGCGGGTGCAACGGCTCTGGCGGGAGGAAGGCCTGCAACGGCCCACTCCCAGGAAGCGCAAGCGGGCCCGGCCCGCCGACGGCTCAGTGCGGCGCCACCGGGCCGAGCATCCCCACCAGGTGTGGGCCATGGACTTCCAGTTCGACGCCACCGCCGATGGCCGCAGGCTCAAGTTCCTGAACGTGATCGACGAGCACAGCCGCCTCTGCCTGGCGATCCGGGTGGGGAGGCGGTGCAAGGCCAAGGACGTGGTGACGGTGCTGGAGGAGCTCACCAGCCTCTACCCGGCGCGAGCGTTCATCCGGTCCGATAACGGGCCGGAGTTCATTGCGCAGGCTCTACGGGATTGGTGTGAGGCCAGCACCACCACCAGCACGGCCTACATCGCACCGGGATCCCCATGGGAGAACGGATTCGCAGAGTCGTTCAATGGCCGGTTCCGGGATGAGTTCCTCAACACCGAGCTGTTCACCACAGCCCCAGAGGCTCAGATCCTGGCCGATCGCTGGCGCTGGGACTACAACTCGCTCAGGCCGCATTCGGCCCTCCAGGGGCGTACGCCCCTGGAAGCAGCTCAACAGGGAGCTGCCGCATGACCACATCCACCCACTCTCATAAGGCCTGGACCGATAAAGGGGGTCACGTCACCTGGCCTCAGCAATATCCTCAACATCCCCTCGCCCAGTGTCATACATCACACCAAGATGCAATTAGCAGCTTCAAGGCCCTGTTCAGCTGCTTTGCGATACCACTTCACGGCCTAGGCATCAGCGTTTGGGGCCACTCCTCGTCCATTGTGATACAAAGCGCCGAGATTGCATTGGGCATTGGCATCGTCTTGTTCAGCTGCCCTGCGAAAAAGGTTGAAGACCTCGTTATCTTCCGTAGCTAGTGGGTGTCCAATTTCACTCTTAATATTGAGCGTCTGCTGTGTATCTGGATTAACCTGGTTTACAGCGCCCTAGGCTAAGCCTTGCCCAGTTTATGCATCAAGGCGAGCTTGGTTATCGCTTGTGCATCGTCCTGTTCGGCAGCCTTGCGATACCACCTCACAGCTTCGGCTTCGTCCTGATCTACCCCTCGGCCCATCTCATACATCAGGCCGAGATTAGATTGTGCCTCTGCAATGCCCTGTCCGGCGGCCTTGCTATACCACTTCAAGGCCTCGGCATCGTTCTGACCTACCCCTTGGCCATTGTCGTACATCACCCCGAGATTGAATTGCGCGGCTGCATTGCCCTGCTCAGCAGCCTTGCGATACCACAGCACCGCCTCGGCATCATCCTGCTCTACCCCTTCTCCATTGCCATACATTAGTCCGAGATAGAACTGGGCAGCTGCATGGCCTTGTTCGGCGGCCTTGCGATACCACTTCACTGCCTCGGCATCATCTTCATCTACCCCTTCTCCATTGTCATACATCACTCCGAGATAGAACTGCGCAGCTGCATGGCCTTGCTCGGCGGCCTTGCGATACCACTTCACTGCCTCGGCAGCATCTTCATCTACCCCTTCTCCATTGTTATACATGACACCAATTTTGAATTGTGCCCTTACATGGCCTTGTTCGGCGGCCTTGCGATACCACTTCACCGCTTCGGCGTTGTCCTGAGCTACCCCCTGGCCACTGGCATTAATCATGCCGAGATTGTATTGCGCGTCAGCATCCCCCTGCTCAGCGGCCTTGCGATACCACGTCACCGCCTCGGCGGCGTCTTGAGCCAGCCCTCGGCCCTCTAAATACATCCCAGCGAGATTGATTTGCGCCATTGCATGGCCTAGTTCGGCGGCCTTGCGGTACCACAGCACCGCCTCGGCATTATCCTGATCTACCCCTTTCCCATTGGCATAGATCACACCGAGATTGAATTGCGCCCTTGCATAGCCTTGTTGAGCAGCCTTGCGAAGCCACTTCGCCGATTCAGCGTCGTCTTGAGCGACTCCTTGTCCATTAGCATACATCAGGCCGAGATTGAATTGTGCGTCTGGATCCCCCTGATCGGCAGCCTTGCGATACCACTTCACTGCCTCGGCATAATCTTGTTCTAGCCCTCTCCCGTTGGCATACATCACGCCGAGATTGAATTGGGCAATTGCATCACCCTTCTCGGCTGCGTTCCGATATCTCTTCACCTTCTCTGCATTTGAGTCTTTACTGATAGAGGATCCACTTTCGAATCCCCACGTCACCACATCTTCAAGTCGTTCGAAGCGGAGACTGTTCGGGTCGTCTGCTAAATACTCCACGAGTCCGCTGTTCCGTGAACGCTCGATGACGGGCCACTGAACCTCGAGGATCGTCGCCGCGATGTCGAGATAGAAGCCGCAATCATGATCAGGCTGGTGCTCAAAGATTGAAGCCGCGGATCCATCCACATTGAGCAGAGTCCATTCGCGCCACCGTGGATTCATTGGCCCCGGACTCTTGACGGGATCAGGCGACCATCCCCGCGCCACGGTGTGCGGCACCGAGGCGAGGTTATCCGCACTGACGCCTAACTGAAAGCAACTGTCGGCGTCCGCGATGGAAAGCCCTTCGAGTTCGACGCACATGGGGCCATTCATGCCATTGGCAAGGACGACCCACGGCACATACCAATACACATGGTTCCACTTATGGTACGGTTCGAAGTGTTCAAGCACCTCCGGCGGGATCCACAACGGGATAACCCTATCCGCCCTGATCCGCGCACAGATTGCATCACAGGCCTTGCGCGAAAGAATGCGATGCGGCACCTGCCCCACCGCGTCACCCCCCAACCGGTTCACATCGAGATACGATCCGCCCGCTTGCAGCAGAGCGCTGTCTTCCTTCACCGCCGCTTGCCATCCTTCTGGTAACGAGCGGCCGAGGCGCACATCCGTGACATCGGCGTGGCTGGGGTCGCCATCGACCTTAGGGGCATTGATCTGGGTTGCCACCGGCTTGGAGTTGCTGAATACAACTGTTGAGTACTTGGGGTGATTCCTGATTTCATCAGCGATGATTTGGTCACCATCCTTATCAAAGAGATAACAATCAAAATCCATGGCATCTTCCTTGCTATCGATCGTGTAGGTGAACTCACTTGAATGAGGATCAAGGGTAACGGCAAAGTCTGTTATGGAATGCACTTCCATCACAAAAGAGCCATTGAAACAGCTCTTCAGAAATGTCAGGCAATAATCGCCATCATCATTGGCAAAGAAGTAGGGCTCTTCTTCCTCCCACGGCCTTTGATTGGCAATGGTGACAATGCCGCAATCGGAGTAATCGTCGCAATTAATCCCATAGACTGTCACCTTCTTCATGATCAAGTATCTGTTCGTCAGGGTGATTGGCTGTATGCCTCCAAGGTACTTATCGCTCTGATCCGGTATTGGCTGAAAGACGTAATCCCAGGATTCATCGAATCCTTCGCAAGGATCAAATAGCTCCTCATGTCCATCACTGTAGAAGCGATAGGAGGAGCCTTCAAGCTCAAGAAAGACTTCGTGCCACTGGCGTATCTGAACCTTGATGGGATACAGATTGGGACTTATGTTCTCTTGAAGAACCCTTTCCCAATTGCGGTCGGAGAATGCTGGCATCAGTACGGGAAACTCTTCATCGTATTCAATCTCATCTTCGTCGCCATCTTCCTGCTGACTTTCTTCGATTTCTTTCAGCGAAGTGACAAGGATGTAGCAGTAGTTGCAGATGCTCGTGAGATTGAGTATTGGCATGGTTTGATGACCAGCTAATGGACGAGGGAGTAGTTCGACAACTTGTTGAGTGAAGACCGATACTTGTATATACTGGCTATTCGTTTGTGGATTGCAGCTGTTATTCGAGGACTCCCACTTGCTGTCTAGCAAGATACCTACGGACCGAATCTCTGTCTTTATGAACTGTTACAGTCCTGGAGCCTCCGCCGAGCCCAGGTCTTTGCCAACTCAACATCTTCCTTATGGCGACTAACGCCAAGACGTCGAGTTCAATCTGAAGTAGCCAAGCTGTAGTGTGGTGTGATTGGCTGCTCCGACGAGCCACAATCAGTCCTTTTTGGAACAGTTAGAAGCACCAACGGCCTTTGAAGCCTTAGCAGTGGAGATTGAGCCTGTGCTCTCGAGGGGGATGAACTGTGTGGTTGTCTTCTCGTTAATCGCAAACGCAAAGCAACCCACGTTTGCCTCAAAGCGATATCGCCACCATAGAGGAGACAATTATCTGGTCAGAAGACTCCCGCTATCCGGAGCCTGTGGGCCCTCATGCAAGAGTGGGCTTTGCCCGGATCTCTTGGCTTCGCATTCCTTTGCCTTACTGCACTCCTCAGCTGTTGCCCATCAATCGGCACAGTCGATTGAGCTGGATCACCTCCTCCACCTGGGTGGCGATGCCACTGGCGAGCGAGGGGCTGCCCACCACGATCGACAGGCATTGCCCCCGGCTGATCGCCACATTGAGCCGATGGGGGTCGAGCAGGAACCCCAGCCCTCGCGGTGCCAACATTGCATCGGAGGAGGTGAGCGAATGGATCGCCACCGCAGCCTCCAGGCCCTGGAACTTATCGACAGTGCCGATGCGGGCCTCAGGGCCCAGCCGCCGCCTCAGACGGGCAACCTGCACGTTGTAGGGAGCCGTGATCAGGATTTCGCTCCAATCGAGAACCCCTGATTCGAGCCCGGCGCGGCTCGCTCGCCGGAAGGGCTGACCCCGCAGCGCCGCCATCAGGGCCGCCACCTGCTCCACCTCCTCATCGGAGCCGGTGCTGTTGTCGCTGTGAAGGACCGGCTGGAACAGCAGTCCCTGGGCCGCCCCGCTCCACTCCACCCGGTTGGCCGCATTGGCGGGGGCTGCCGTCAGTTCTCCTTCGTAGAAGAGCTCGGACACCACCTGCGCCAGCGGCGGCGCCATGCGCCAGCTGGTGGCCAGGAACACGCCCCGATCCGGTGGGACGACGGCGTGCTGCTCCATCACGTAGTCCAGGCAGGAAAGACCGCTGTCTCCCGGGTGAGCGGCGCGGGTGGGCTGGCTGAGCTGCTGCTGATCCCCCACCACCAGGATGTTGCGTGCACAGAACGCCATCGCCAGCAGATTGGCCAGTGACACCTGGCCGGCCTCGTCGATCACCAGCAGATCAAAGGGGTCACCCTCATGTTTGGCGAACACGAAGACCGTGCCTCCCACCACCGCCATCTCCGGCATGAGGTGCTTCTGCTGCACGCAGGAGATCGCTGTGCCTTCAACACCCTCCTCGTCTTCGGGCCGAGCGGTGCTGCCGGTGCACTTCACCACCCTTGCCTTGTTGCCATTGATCTCCATCGCCGCCTGGCACCGCCTCAACAGGTGATTGATCGCCGGATGGCTGTTGGAGCTCACGGCAATCCGCTGGCCCCGGGCCGCCAGCTGTGCGATCAGCTCAGCGGTGACGGTGGTCTTTCCGGTGCCCGGTGGGCCTTGCAACGCCAGGGCCACACCGTTGGCGGTGGCCAGGAACCCCGCCAGCTCAGCTGGGGTGCGGCCCGGATCCTGGCGTGTCCGTGCGTTGATCGGCTCCAGCTCTGGCATCGTCCGGCGCTCCAGCAGATGCTGCATCGCTGCCGGCAATGGCTCCTTCGCATCCACCCAGCCGCTGGCCTGACGGGCCAGATGGGCCCTCAGGTGCTGGCTGATGTCGGGCGGAAACAGGACCAGGTCCGTACGCGCCGGGAGAGAGATCGGGCGGCCGGCGTCAGCGCGCTCACGTTCCTTTTTGCCGGGGAGCTTCAGCACAACCTTTCCGTCGTCATCGTCCAGCTCTGCGGCCAGGGAAAGCTCCTCTTCAGGCAGGTAGAGCCGCAGCAGGTTGCCGCTTGTATTCCGGAGTTTGAGCGGCTGCTCGGTGTCGAAGCGGTAGGTGAGTTCCTTGTGGGTTGCGCGAGCTGTCTCCTTCTCCTCGATGGACTCCAGGGTGGCGGCGGCAATCACCTCGGCATCGGCAAAGCGTTCGTCGGGGTTCTGCTCCAGCCGCTCGAAGAAAGCCCACCACTCCACCTTGCGCTCGCGTAAATGGAACGGCAGCAGCTGAGCCAGAAGGCGGTGCAAGCGAATGCTCAGCCCCCGAGGCCCCGGTTCCGCCTCGGCTGCCTTGATGGCTTCCTCAGCCTGTTCATCCACACCTGGAGGCGGTGGCTGGAGCGTATCCCTCCGTTCTGCTGGCAATTCCCTCAGCAAGACCTCGGAGGTCCGCAACAGGGTTTCGATCGCCTCACGGTTGCGCCTGGCCTGGGGGCTCTCTGCAGCGTCTCCTGCACCGAACTCGGCCGCTTCCTCAAGCCGGCCAGGCAGCACGAGAGGCTGATCTGGTAAATCCAGCAGCCGTCGCTGCTCCAGCAGAAAGTCATGCAGCCTGGCGGTGGAGACACAGTCATCACGGTTGTAATCCTCGATGGCCTGCAGACGTGGGCTACCGGCGGGCACTTCACCAGGGATCTGTGATTCACCTGAACGCTGCCATTCGGCGTATTGAACGACAGAATCCGCAGCCGTTTCCACGGCGCCCTCACGGGCCGGCTGGTAGAGAAGCTCCACCTTCTTGATGGAATAACTCGGCGCTCCCAGCAACAGGCTATGGCGCACGATCGGATAGAGGTCCACCAGCACCCCCTCGCTGAGCCACTGATCGATCAGGCGTTCACGGGTCTGATGGCGTGAGGCGAGGGTGCCGAGGGCTGTTTTCTCATAACTGGCGTAGTGGTAGACGTGCAGGGCGGGATGGCGCTGCCGACGTTCGGCGATCCAATCAACCAGTCCTTCAAAGGCTGCCTTCTCTGCCGGCGGGTCATGGGCCCACCAGGCCTTGAAGGCAATGTCAGTGCTGCCTGAATCGCGGAAGCACACCCCGAAGAGGTACTCGAGCTTGGTGTTGGTGATCGGATCGGGGTAGCCCTCCATGTCGAACCACACATCCCCCGGATCAGCCGCCGGCAGGGCCGCCAGGCCACGCTCCTGCTGATCCACAGGACGAACCCGGTAGGCCGGACGGCCATCGGCCTGGGCTGGCACGGTCTGGATCTCGGCCTGCTCACGCAGGCGCTCGAGAATCTCTGGATCCAGTCCGCTGACACTGGAGCCAGGTGCCAACGCCGCCAGAGCATCGATCGTGGGAATGCCGGCCGCACGCAACTTGGCGCGCTGCGTGCGGCGCATTCCGGCGACCAGGATCAGGTCCTTCTTCTCCTCCAGCCGCTGGTCGATGAATGCCGTCCACAGGCCGTGGTCCCCTGGTTCGTCTTCTGGCTCGCCCAACGGATCGAAACCGGCGCGGAAGTCGCGGTAGCGCTGGCGTAGCTGTTCGTACCAGGCCCAAAAGGTGGAGCTGGAGTAGCTACGGAAGCGCTTGCCCCCGAGATACAGGCGAAATTCCTCAGCACGGTGGCCCAGCAACGGCTCCAGAAGTTCGCAGTAGGCACAGGCCTGCACCAGGTAGATCGGCTTGGGATGGCTGGAGAGCTTGCACTCGATCGGCAGATAGCTCCAGCCACCCAGCCGTGAGTTTGTGTCGTCAACACGCTGGAGCAGGTCGGCCCAGCCGCGCATCTCGCCATTGCGCAGTGCCGCCTGATGAATGAACTGGCGACCTTCGCGCATGGCCTCCAGGGTGTTGGCGTAGTCCTGCTCCTGGGGTGGGCCATCGGGATCCACAGGCTTCTGCCGATGAACATCCGCCCCTTCGGCTTCCAGATCAGCCAGCAGAACCTGCTCATGCTCAACTCCAGAAGCGAACAGCAGCTCATCGAGGCTGGACACATCCGGGCGCTGCTGCGTGAAGAGCCTCTGGGCAGCCAGCTCCTCCCACCAAGCCCCGATCACCGGGCTGCGGCTGAACAGAGCCAGCTGGGAGGGGGTGATCAGGCGGCCAGGCATGGACATGTGGGGGCAGCGACGGACGGAGTGGAGCGGATGAGCTCACTCCAGATCGACGTTTTCCAGCAGCACGCGCGCGCGATAGAGCCGATCAGCATCCACAGCCCAGCTGACGATCTGGGAGTGCTTGGCGTCGGCGTCGTCCTGCATCTCCTTCACCACGTCATCGTGGAAAGACTCGAGGTGGCGCACGATCGCCACGGCGATCTGCTGATCCTCGCCAGCGGTGGTGTCGAGATTGCCGATCAGCTCGAGCGCCTTCTCCACCTTAGGGCTCGGGGAGCGTTCAGGCTTCTGAGGTCGTTGCTCCTGGCTCTGCATGTCAAACAACTGCTGGGGGCTGGAGGGTGTAGTGGGCATCAGGGGCAGATCTGTCAAGTCGACTCCCATTTCCGGGTGCAGGCCTTCGCAGGGATCAAGGGGCACGCCATTGCGGAATCGGTAACGGGCGTTCCCGCTCCTGGGGTCAAAAGGTTTGTCCATCTCTGGCTCGATGTCGCTACCACCCGAATCTACGAGCACCGCCGCAGCTGCATCCCCGCCAGCGAAGGATGAGATAGATCTGCTGAGCTCAGCTCCTGGCATCAGCGCTCCATCCATGGTCGACACCTCTCTCGTGGGACAGGGTGGGAGTTAAAAGCGAAAAGTGACACCCCCTCGCCCCAGCCCCCCCCCCGCTGAGAAGCCCACTACAACGCGCGCTGATCCACTCCAGGCACGAACCTTCAACCTAGCAGTCGTAAGCAGTGTCGAGCCATTGCGCGTTCGCTACGCTCCTCTCCGAGGGATTTGGTGGAGCGCCTGTTGTGGATGCCTGTGAGGAGGGATAATGGAGGTTCACGCATGCTGGGCCTTGTGCCTAGGCGGGGCACAAGGCCTGCCAAGATCAAGGTCAACACTTGCCGGTGCCAGACCTTGATTAAATACCCACCAGAAAACAATCTCGTCAGTATGAACACTGTGAACAACGTCAGAAAGAGGGTGTGCAAATTCTGCGGGGAAGAGGCACCAAGAGATCATTGGAGACCTTTTACCTGGATCGAAAAGCACGAGGAAGTCTGCAAGGAGAATCCTAAAAACAAATGACTAAGAAAAAGACTGAGGCTCGTTATGGATACAGCGTCTCTCACTCAACCAAAGAAATCCGTGTCACGGACAGAGTATCTTCACTATTGTACCACGCCAGAATCATGATCGACCTACATAAGCTTTACCCGGATTATCAAGTCGTGTATGGATCAAAACCATTGGGACATGAGGCTTCAAATTAGTCGGAAAGAAGTTATTCGATTCCGAGGGATCCAAGGGAGTGGTCTTACTGCTAATCCCAGTGATGTGATTCACGGATCCTGGACCCAAGCCACCCTGTGGCGCACGCCCTGCTAAACTTAGAAAACTCGGATGCCGCGTCCCGATTGCAAGCCAACATCAGAACCGGCTTTCCAATGTGAATATAATGAAAACTACTGAACTGCCAACATGTAGATTCTGTGATAAGGAGCCACCAAGAGGACATTGGAGGCCTTGGACCTGGGTTGAGAAACATGAGGACATCTGTGCCAGGAATCCTGCCAATCCCCCCAAGTCCCAAGCGAATACATCACTAAGTTTCACGAAGCTGATTTGACTGTAATACCAGTTTGGCAACCCTGTCACCCAGATCTCCACCAGGATGGACGCTAGATGAGTGAGAACTAGGAAAAGGCTCTCTTCCAAGGTGCATGGCATCTTCGCTTAGGACTTAATATTGCAGGCTTTAAGTGCTTTCTTGGAGTTTCCAGAGTTCGTTGTATTGTAGGGAGATTTTGGCCTTGGTTGAGGCACTGCTCGCCGGTGCTCAGCTTGCGGATGATCTCACCTTGTGCTTCTCGGCAACGGATTAGGGGGCTTCTCTTGAAGGCTCTTGCCAACAGGTAAGCTGCCATATGGACTGGTTCATTTTCCTGGGTCCACATTTGGCCCACCACAATAGGGACTGAGTTGACCAAAGGGATCTATTCTAAAGTTGTACTAGTCACTCATGAGCATGGAGATCTCATGATCCCGCAGATATAATTACCTAGTGCTACCGGATAACAGATCCAGCATATTCAGAACGCAGTAGCTGTTCAAGCCATTGTTTCACCGGGTTTCCCTAAGCAGTCTGAATCACAAGCTGCCTGCGCTGTAGCCAGCTCCCCTTAGTCGGTGGCCATTGCTAACATGGACGAGAAAGCGAGGCTGACCTGCCTTGTCCTTCATGTAATCATTGCGCAAGCTATCAGATGCCTTCCATGAGCGATCTCAGCGATGACTATCTCAGAAACGTCTACATGGACCACTGTGCCCGCCTGATGTCGATGCAAAAGCTGTTCCGACACAATTCCGATGCTAGAGAAGTCGAACAGTTGGTGTTCAAGGCCTGTGAGGAGCTGCAGGCTGTTTTGGAACCACACATGACGCCGGATGAACGTCAATCGCTAAGCGATCGCCTTGCCTATGCCCAGGCCTGATCACGGGCTTCCGGCATGTCCACAACCATGCAAGGCCTGACGATCACGATTCATCATGCTCGGCTGATCGCCATGCTGAGATTGGTTTGGTCTAGTTTGAATCTCACCTCCCAGGGACCGCTATAGCGGCGTCGAGGTCATCGAATTCTGCAGGCTTGGGTCATTGGGTTCTCTTAGGGCGACACTGTCTCAAGAGGAGATCGAACTGCACAAGGCGGACCTTGAGACGCTGCCTCGTACGTCTATGTCTTTTAATGCAATGGTCTATATGTGAAATCTTGCCATGGCGAGTGACTCTCATCGAATCCCCGATCTTCCAGGCATCAATTCGGTGCAACAGCCGCGCGAAACAATCAGTCTAAAGCCGAATTGTATCGACGACCATGGGAATCCCATTACTGCACGGCAATCGTCAAGCGCCTTCCCTGACGCCATCGAATACAGCGCAAGGTTCGGCCAAAGCCCTTGCAGCAGTGGCGGGCCCTTGGGTCTGTGTGCAGCGATAGGGCTTTTGGTCGGCGTTTCATCCATGGCTTCCCCAAGTCTATGAACGATCAATAGGCTACAATAAAATTGCAAACAGAGTCAGTTTCGTGTATTCGCTTCCCGTTGAACAAACTACTCTTAGGCAGTTTGTTGTCTATGTTACAACGGTTTCTGGAGAAGAGACCATCTATTCGATATTTCAAGATCCAAATGAAGGAGATCACCCAGGAATGACCGCTGTCAAGTGGCTAGACGAAGATCTAGCAGAAGAGGATAGCGATGACGAATCGACTGGAGAATATGATGTAAGGGAATACGGTGCATTGGACGGCGTTGAAGGCAATAACGAAGCGAAAGCCAACGAAAGCCTTGATCGCTATTATGGCAAGCAAGTCTTTCTTAAAGGAGATAGACTATACTTTGACTCACTCGAGTACGCCTTTCTTCCAGTTTCAATGGATGGCTTTGCTTCCATCGAGGAGTATAATTCTGAGAATGGCCTCGATTTGCGGCAGCATAACGAAGATGAGGTGATCAGACTTCTTGGGTCAGATTGAGAAGTTTAAGGCTTATTATTCATACTTCAGGCTCATTGGTTCGTCCGCGGAGCAGCTCAACGAGCTGCTTCTGAGTTCAACGCCAGCCGAGAGCTGAATGCTCCCTAACCCGGTTTTGGAGCGAGAGGTAGCGGGGCAGCCAGCTCCTCCCACCAGGCCCCAATCACCGGGCTGCGGCTGAACAGAGCCAGCTGGGAGGGGGTGATCAGGCGGCCAGGCATGGACATGT
>NZ_ASAC01000001.1:0-21751 GCF_009834675.1 Cyanobium sp. Copco_Reservoir_LC18 | reverse complement strand
GCGTCGGCGTCGTCCTGCATCTCCTTGACCACGTCATCGTGGTACGACTCGAGGTGGCGCACGATCGCCACGGCGATCTGCTGGTCCTCGCCGGCGGTTGTGTCGAGAGTGCCGATCAAGTCGAGCACCTGCTGCACCTTGGCACTCTGCTGACGCTCCGGCTTTTCGGGACGCGGCGGCCTGTTCTCCTGCATGGCAATCAACTCCTGGGGACTGTTGGGGATGCCCGCCGCCGTGGTCGCCTCCGACGGGTCGACGACCATCTCGGGGTGGTCACCGGCATCGGGATCGAGGGGCCGGCCGGCCTGGAAGCGGTAGCGGCCGCGGGGCTGGCTGGGCTCACGAGCCGGGGAACCGGAATTGGAGTTTTTGGGCTGGGTCATGGCACCTCCTTCTCAGTGCTTCCAGCTTCACGCCAATCGCTGGTCGGTGTTTGGTCCCTACTGCGAAGCACGGACAGAACGCTCGCCAGAACAGGGCGCCGCGCCAGGCGGTTGCCTTGCTCTCCAGCACGGGAAAGGCACCCATCCAACCGAGGACAGCCTCCTGGGCCTGCCGGACCGGGCGGCCCTGCAGGTGAGCTGCTCCAGCAGCGCTCTGGTGGCAATCACCCGTGCCTGATCCCCAAAGCCCTCGGCGTAGAACAGCAGATTGGGATTAAGAGCCGCCCGCATCAGTCGTAGCGCTCCTCGCGCTGCCAGGTGCGGGGCTGGGCAGCCAGGCGAGCGAGCAGGGCCCGGCGGATGCCGCCGTGGATGGGCTGAGAGCCTTGGCACGAGAGGGGGTGGCGACGGGCCGCCCATGGCAGTGCACCGTGAATGACTATCCCTTGGCCACCTGTCACAGCAGGGCGGAGGAGGAGCGGTTGGCCTCAGATGCGCTGGCGTCAGCAGGGCTGGAGTCGGGAAAAACAGCCGTAGTGGATCTCACTCCTTTATGGGCCTGGTGGCTGTTCGTAGAGGTCCACCACGCCCTTGCCATGCTGGTGATGCTCGTCCCGCAGCCCCAACGGCCGTTCGATCCGCACCCCGGCGCCCCAGCGGAACAGCCAGGTGCGCAGATCCCAGTCCTGCTCCACGGTCCAACGGGGCAGCCAGACCTCGACGCGGTGGGGATGGCTGTCGCCGGAGGGATTCGGCGCCAGGGTGTCGAGCGGGCTGGCTGGCCATGGGGGTTGGCCTGCCAACGGCCTGGAATAGGCCGTGTGCTCCGGCGGGAAACGCCGCGGTTCCTCCCGGATCAGCCGGAACACTTCGGTGGTGCAGGAGAACACCAGCTGCTCGTAGTTCGACAGTCCCGGCAGCACGGGGTCGCACTCCCCATCTAGCCAGGGGGCAAGCCGATGGTTCGCGATGAACCGCTGCTCGTCGATGTCATCGCCCAGATAAAGGCCGCCACAGAAAACCAGCAGACGCTGCAGGCGGCCAAGGGCGTTTTCGTGCTCGCATTCTGTGTTCCGGCGAATGTTGCCGTCCTCGCAGAGCATCACCAGCCGGTCTACCCGCAAGGTGCGGATCAGGCCCTCCATCCGGCCCACCTCCGCTGTTTCAAAGGCGAGATACCAGCTGATGTTGTGAAACAGCAGCTGCAAGGGCCAGGCACGGAAACGGCCGTCATCCCCCTGCATTCGCTGCGCATCGCTGATCGGATCCGGCTCGTGCCTGAGCCAGATGCGCCGGCGGTTCACGATGGCCCGCTCCACCCGGGTGCTCATCTCCGGGTCGGCCAGGGTGCCGCGCTTCTCCTCGGTGATCGATCGGTTGGCCAACGCCCGCTTGGGATGGCGGTAGCGACCGGTGGCTCCCGCCCCATCCAGCACACCTGCCCGCTGGAGTCGGCTTTCCAGGGATTGCATGATCGGCTCCTGCGACGCATCGCTCAGCCGACCGAGTGAGGCCTTGAGTAGGGCATGGATCTCCAGCAGCTGATCAGTCGACAGGAGGGCGGTACCGATGGCATAGCCCTGGCGGCGGCTGTGGGGGCGGCCTTTCACCTGCGGCAGGAAGCCGTAGGGGGTAAGGACATGATCGAGGTCGTAGCGGAGCACGGCCTCCTGATCGGCGCCGTAGGCGCCCTCGATTCCCGAAAGCCGGCCGATCAAGTGGCGATAGAGGGGCCCGAACTCCTGGCTGGAGCGCCTGGCGCGTTTTGCTCGTGGCGGCATGGCCCCGGGCGGCAACAGTTCAGCCCCGGCATCCGGAGCATCGAAGGGGTCCTTGAGGATGTGGCGCAGCAGGCTGAACACCCGCCGGAAGGTCTGCCGGTCCGCCAGGGCGGGGTAGCCGCCGTTGACGCTGCTGCCGGTAACCGCACCCTCCGGGCCGAGTTCGATCGGCTCGTCTCCCTGCCAGTCGAGGCGAAAGAATCCGTTGGCCTCCAGCCAGGCCAGATCGCGACGGATCGCGTCCGCATCGCCGTAGCCATCGCTGTTGCCTCCGTGTACCTCCTCCCAGCTGGCCAGGTAGCCGGCCGCCCGCTCAGCTAGATCGCCCCGCGGAGGTGGGTTGCAGATCTGGAGCAGCTCGGCAGCTGTGCCGGGGTCGCTTTCCTCCAGGCCGTTGAAGCTGGTCAGCAGGCGGATCAGGAACAACAGCCGCTCCAGATCCAGAAGCCGTGCGTAGCGGTGCAGCTGGGATTCGATACCGCGCTGCCGGTTGAGGGCATTGCGAACGCTGCGGTCGAGGCCGGCCAGCCGGCTGCGCAGGTCGTCGTCGCTGTTGCCCTCCCCGGCCGCAGGGTTGAGTGTGACGATCGCCGCGAAGCCCTCGGCGCGCTCAGGCTGGAAGCAGCGGTGGTTGATGCTGGCGTGGAACTCCTCGATCACCGCCTCGGGCACTGGCCGCTCACGCCGCAGCGCCCAGCTCTTGCATTGCTCCAGTGGGGTCCTCAGCCACCAGCTGACCCATTCCACCGGCCGGCTCAGCTGCAGCTGCTGGGTGTACAGCAGGCGCCAGGGCCGGCGGGCATGGGTGGCATCGATGATCACGGGCCGCCCGACAGCCACCGCCTCGCGCAGACGCTGCAGCAACAGCTCGCGGATCTCGTCCCAGGGCCCCTGTACGGCAGCATCACCAAACAGATCGGCGCGGATCGCATCGGTGGAGAGCACCAGGGCTGGCTCACCGCTTTCCCCCTGCAGCAGCGGCGCCAGGGCTCGGGCGAGGGTGGTCTTGCCGCTGCCAGGAGCTCCGATCAGCAGGTGGCAGCGCAGCGGCGCTGGCGAGGGCATGGCAGAGGAACCGGCATGGGCCGAAGCCTGGCGGCAACGGCATTCAACGGCAAGCCTCTCTATGCGAAAGAGCAGATGCATATCCAGGCCATCACAGGGGTCTGCCGACCGGCTTTGCTATTTCGCATGAGGAATGACCAAAATACCGCCTTCGCTGCTGAGGCTGCTCCCAACGCCCCCCATCGCTGGCCCAGGCCCCCCACTACCTCATGCCGGAGTTGCTGCACGACATCCGCCTGCTCGATCTGCTGGAGCTCTGCGGCACCACCGTGCAGACCAGCCGGCTGCTGCAGCTAAGCCAGCCCACCATCAGCCGCCGCTACCGGATCCTCTCGGAGGATTTCGGGCTGGTGCGCGATCGCCGCCAGCTCTGGGGCTGCGGCTACGGCACTTCGGCCTCGATGCGTCTGCTGCGGCCTGGCTGCCGCGCCCATCGCCTCGCCGCTGGCGTGGCCCGCATCGGCAGTGACCTGCTGAATCACCCGCTGCTGGCGGGCTGCCCCTGGCTGCTGCCCACCCCCCAACGGTTCCGGGCGGCGGCCAACTCGCTGGAGCTGGTGCGCCAGGGCGTGCTGGATGGTGCCCTGCTCTCCGGTCTGGAGCTGGAGGAGCCGGAAGGGGTGAACCGGCAGGAGCTGGAGCTGGTGCTGCTGGGGGAGCTGCCCTTGGCCCTGTGGTTGTGCCCCGAGGCCCCCGACCTGGTGGGTGCCGTGCCGGAGGTGCTGGTGCCCGATCGGGGTGTGGCGCCGGGTCTGCGACGGCTCCTACGAGAGCTGGGGCCGACGCTGCGCAGCGGGGGGAACAGCCTGCAGACCCCAGACGACTGGATCAGGTGGATCCATGGCAGCACCCTGGCCCTGGTGGTGGCGGATCGGGTGGCAAACAACTGGGCTTCCCTGCGCCGAGGGCCTCTGGCCTCAAGGCCCCACAGTTCGGTGTGGCTGGCGTTGCCGGCCGACTGGCAGGAGCACCCGGTACTGCGCCACACCGCCCAGGAACTGGGCCGGATCGGCGCCGCGCAACAGCTGGAGGGCTGAAGGTATGTGCTCCTTGCATAGATCCGAGACTCGCGGCACCAACTGCTTCTGGTCTGCTGCCGCATTGCTTCCGCTTGGTGCAGACTGCCCCCAGCAGCCCCTGCCCCCCATGCCAGTCCCGCCCCGGCAGGTGGTCGAGCAATGACCCGCCGACTGCAAGACCTCAGGTCCCACGCCCAGCTCACGGGGCTCCTGGTCAGCGATGTGGCGAGCATCCGCTCCCGCGACAAAGAGTTCCAACACTGATGCCCGAAGCTGTCCTCGCCCCCGGTGCCCGGATCGAGTGCCGCAGCGCCGAATGGCTGGTGCGCAGCCTCGGCCGCAGCTCCGATGGCCAGCAGGTGGTCGACGTGGTGGGGGTCTCGCCGTTCCTGCGCGAAAAGGAAGCCCGCTTCCTGGTGGAGGTGGAGAGGGCGGCTGGCAGCTTCAAGGTGCTGCAGCCCGAGGACACGGCCCTGGTGAGTGACCCGTCTCCCCGCTACCGCGACAGCCTGCTGTTCCTTGAGGCCCATCTTCGTCGCTCCGTGCCCACCGACAACGCCCTAGTGGTGGGCCATCGCGCCGCCATGGATGCCCTTCCCTACCAGCTGGAGCCAGCGGCCAAGGCCCTGGCGATGCCGCGCCAGCGGCTGCTGATCGCCGATGCGGTGGGTCTGGGCAAGACCCTGGAGTGCGGCATCCTCTGCAGCGAGCTGATCCGGCGCGGGCGTGGCAAGCGGCTGCTGGTGGTGACCACCAAGAGCATGCTGGTGCAGTTTCAGAAGGAGTTCTGGACGCGCTTCTCGATCCCGCTGGTGCGTCTGGATTCGGTGGGAATCCAGCGGATCCGCGAGCAGATTCCCACCAACCAGAACCCGTTTCACTACTACGACAAGGCGATCGTTTCGGTCGACACGCTCAAGAACGATCGCGACTACCGCTTCTATCTCGATAACGCCAGCTGGGACATCATCGTGATCGATGAGTGCCAGAACGTGGCTGAGCGGGCTCGGGGTGCCCAGAAGAGCCAGCGAGCCAAGCTGGCCGAACGGCTGGCGACCCGCTCGGAAACGTTGATCCTGCTCTCCGCCACGCCCCATGACGGCAAGCCGGAGAGCTTCGCGAGCCTGATGAACATGCTCGACCCCACGGCGATCGCTGACCCGAGCAAGTACACCAAGGACGACATCAAGGATCTGTATGTGCGGCGCTTCCGCAAGGACGTGATCGCTGACCTGCGCAGCAGCGTCAAGGAGCGCGACACCGCCGATGTGGAGTGTCCGGCAAGCGAGCGCGAGGAGCGGGTGTTTGCCCTGCTCAAAGACCTCAAGCTTCCTGACAGCGATGCCAAGGCCAAGGCGGGCCAGCTGTTCAAGACCACCCTGGCCAAGAGCCTGCTCTCCAGCCCGATGGCAGCCCTGGAGACGGTGCGCAACCGGCTCAAGCGCCTGGCTGCCGCCGCCAGCCCGGCCCCTGCCGATCAGGCAGCCCTGGAGGAGCTGGAGCCCCTGCTGGCTGCGATCGGCCCGGCTGACTTCTCCAAATACCAACGCCTGCTTCAGCTGATCCGCGCCGACTGGAACTGGAGCGGCAAGGACCCCAGGGACCGGATCGTGCTGTTCACCGGCCGGCTCAAAACTCAGTGCTTCCTGGTGAAGCACCTCGCTGCTGACCTGGGGCTGGCCAAGGAAGCGGTGGTGGGTCTCGATGGCGCCATGCCCGATGTGGATCAGACGCGGGTGGTGGAGCAGTTCGCCCAGGAGAAAGAGGCTGTGCGCATTCTTGTCGCCACCGAGGTGGCCTCCGAGGGCCTCAACCTGCACTACCTCAGCCACCGGCTGGTGCATGTCGACATCCCCTGGTCGCTGATGACGCTGCAACAGCGCAATGGGCGCATCGATCGCTACGGGCAGACTCAGCAGCCCCAGATCCGCTACCTGCTCAGCTGCTCACGCAGCGAGGGCATGGGCGATGCCGAGAAGGTGCTGCGCCTGCTCAAGCGCAAAGACGAGCAGGCTCAGCAGAACATCGGCGATCCGGCGGTGTTTCTGGGCGTCTACGACCCTGTTGGCGAGGAGGAGGAGATCAGCCGGGCGTATGAGAGCGGCTCCCTGGATGCGCTTGAGCAGCGCATGGATGAGAAGGCGGAACGCTTCCTGACAAAGAGCAGCGTTGACAGCATTTTCGACGAGTTCTATGGAACGGATGAGCAGGACTCCGGGGCTGGTTCCACGGACATCCAGGTGCAGCAGCGCCAACCCTTCAGCCTGTTCCCCAGCCTCTGGAGCTACGTGGACACGGCCCTCGAGGCGGTGGCCGAGCAGATGGAGCGCCGCGGCGAGAAGCTGGATCTGCGCGCTGACCCCGATCAACAGCGTCTGGAGATCACCCCGCCCAGCGATCTACAGCGCCGCTACGACCGCTACCCACGGGAGCTGCAGCCGCCCCGGGGCCAGCGCCTGGTGCTTTCCACGGAGGTGGCCGCCTTGCAGCGAGCCCTCGAGCAGAGCCGCCGCCAGGATTCCAGCCGCCCGGAGCTGGAATATCTCTGGGATCTGCATCCCTTGGTGGATTGGCTCGCCGACCGAGGCCAGATCAGCTTCCAGCGTCACTGCGCACCCGTGCTCCAGCTGGGCGATGGTCTGGAGCCCGGTGAGGTGGTGATGGTGTTTCAGGGCACGATCCCCAACCAGAAGGGGGTGCCGGTTGTTCAGGAGTGGGTGGCGGTGCGCTTCTCAGGCACCGGCCTCAATGTGGTGGACGTGGAGCCGTTCGAGGCGGTGGCCGAGCGGTTGCAGCTGGGCCGCAAGCCTTATGCCAACCCGAATGACACCATCCCCGAGCATCTGCGCAAGCAGTTGCCGTATGCCGTTGGCAAGGCCAACGACTATCTGATGCGCTGCGCCGAACTCTGGACCGCCCGCATGCAGCCAGAGCTGGAGGCCCAGCGCGAGCGGCTCCGGCGATTGCGAGGCCGGCAGGAGGAGCAGTTGCAGCTCAGCTTCGCGGCCGACCAACGCCGCGCAGAGCTCAAAGAAAAAGACCGCAAGAACAAACAAAACGCAATCGAGCGTCGCTTCGATGACCACGAAAGCTTTGTCAATGAAGTGATGACCATCGTACCCGCGCCCTACCTGAAGGTGGTGGCCGTGCTGAATCGGGAGGCTTGATCCATGGCACTACCAGGCATCAGCAACGCCAACGAGTTCTATTCCGCCCACTACCTCGAGAGCGTTCTGACGAACGACATCAAAAAGGTGCGAGAGCGCTGGGCTGAAGAGGTCACGGCCCAGCTCCAGGCCGATCCCAGCTCAGATGTCTCCACACCGGAGGTGCTGTTCAAGGCACTCCGCAAACCCTGGCAGAAACTGCGCGAGGCCGAGCTGGGTATCACGGCTGATCCTGCCGAGCGTCTGCGGCTCCAGCGTGAGCTGTTCTTCCAGCCTCTGATGCAGGCCCTGGGCTACCCCTACGCCCCAAAGCCCGAACCGGTGTTGATCGGTGGTGAGGCTTACCAGATCCCTCTTCTGGGGGAGGTGGACAACGCCAAGGGTGAACCCTGGCTTTGGGTGGTGGAGTGCTTCAACCCCAGCGATGAGCCCGCCGATCCGCTGGAGCTCACGATCGCGACCAAGTGGGGTTGTCAGATCGATGATCCAGCACTGGGCCAGGTAGAGGTCGACGCCGATGGCAACGGCAAGGAAACCTGGGAAAAGCTGATCTCCGAGCGGATCTTCGCGCAGGACATCCCGCCGCGCTGGGTGTTGGCGGTGAGCCGCGACCAGCTGCTGCTGATCGACCGGCAGAAGTGGGCCGCGTCACGGCTGCTGCGCATTGAGTTCGACACGCTGCTGGGCGAGAACAACCCCGATGCGGTGCTGGCGGCGGCCACGTTGCTGCACCGCGAGCACACTTGCCCAACGGGCGGCGGCACGCCGCTGCTCGATGAGCTGGATGAGAACAGCCACAAGCACGCCTATGAGGTGAGCGGCGATCTCAAGTACGCCCTGCGCCGCTCGATTGAGCTCCTCGGCAACGAGGCGATCCACTGGCGCCGCAGCAAGGGTGAAGGCGTGTTCAAGGGCAAAACCGACGCTGACCAGCTCACCCTCGAATGCCTCCGGTACATGTACCGGTTGCTGTTTCTCTTCTACATCGAGAGCCGACCTGATCTGGGCTATGCGCCGATGGGCAGTGATGTCTACCGCCTGGGCTACAGCCTTGAAAGCCTGCGCGACATGGATACCGCCGAGCTCGGCAGCGAAGAAGACAAGGAGAGCACCTACATCAGCGATTCGCTGAACCGGCTGTTCCAGATGATCTGGGAGGGCTACCCCAAGCGCGACGACGAGACCGCTCAGTTACCGCTTGCAGACGATGACGATCCCTTCCACGACAGCTTCCGCCTCACGCCGCTGAAGGCGCACCTGTTCGATCCCGAGCGGATGCCCACGCTCACGCGGGTGCGTTTCCGCAACGTGGTGCTGCGCGAGGTGATCGAGCTGATGTCGCTCACCAAGGAGGGCAAGGGCAAACGACGCGGCCGGGTGAGCTATTCGCAGCTGGGCATCAACCAGCTCGGCGCCGTTTACGAGGCCCTGCTCAGTTTCCGTGGGTTCTTCGCGGAAGAAGACCTCTACGAGGTGCAGCCCGCACCCAAAAAGGGCAAAGTCGCCGCCAGCGATGACGACGACGACTTCGGCGATGACGACAGCGGCGACGACGACAACACCAAAGCCAGCGGCCAGGCCCACGATGAGCTGGAGGTGGGCCACTTCGTAACCGCCGAGCAGCTCAAGGCCTACAAAGCCGAGGAGATCGTGCCCGATCCGGGCACCGGCAAACCGAAGTGCTATGTCAAAGGCAGCTTCATCTACCGCCTCGCTGGGCGCGACCGCGAGAAGAGCGCCAGCTACTACACGCCCGAGTCGCTCACCCAGTGCCTGGTGAAATACGCCCTCAAGGAGCTGCTGCCCGGTAAAAAGGCGGCGGACATCCTGCAGCTGAAGGTCTGCGAGCCGGCCATGGGCTCAGCGGCGTTCTTGAACGAGGTGGTGAACCAGCTGGCCCAGAAGTATCTGGAGCTGCGCCAGCAGGAAACTGGCAAGAGCATCCCCCACGAGCAGTTCGCCACCGAGCTGCAGAAGGTGAAGATGCGCCTCGCCGATCAGAACGTGTTCGGCGTCGACCTCAACCCGGTGGCGGTGGAGCTGGCGGAGGTGAGCCTGTGGCTCAATAGCATCTTCACGCCGGAGAAGGGTCGAGCCTTTGTGCCCTGGTTCAGCCAGCAGTTGGTGTGCGGCAACTCGCTGATCGGCGCCCGCCGGCAGATCTACCGGGTGAGCCAGCTGCCCACCAGCACCGCACGCAGCGCTAAGCCCCGCAATCTCTGGCACGAACACGCCCCAGAGGAGCTGGCCTGGGATGCGGAGCTGCCGAAGGATGCGATCTTCCACTTTCTGCTGGCCGTTCCGGGCATGGCGGCCTACAACGACAAGGTGATCAGGGAGCTGGAGCCTGAGGCGATCAAGCGCTGCAAACGCTGGAACAAGGCGTTTGTGGGAGAGCCGTTCAGCGAAGACCAGATCGAGCACCTGCTGCGGCTCAGCCAACTGGTCGATGGTCTCTGGAAGGACTGGGCCGAGCAGCAGAGCCAACTTCGCCAGCGAACCACTGATCCCCTGCCGGTGTGGGGAGAAGACGCTGATGCCACGGATGCGGCATGGACCTCGCTGAAGCAGAAGGACAGCATCCAGGAGCAAGAGATCCTGGGCCGGGATGTGGCCCAGACCAATGCCCGATTGCGCCTGAAGTGGGCGATGGATTACTGGTGCGCTCTGTGGTTGTGGCCGATCCGCCAAGCGGGTTCACTACCTAGCCGTAGGGATTGGCTGCATGAACTCAGCATGATCCTTGGCGACTACGAGCAGACGGTGGGGCCAGAAGCCGGCCAGCAAAAGTTGTTCCCGGACACGCAGCCAAAGCATCAAGCCGAGGAGTTTGCTGACCGCCACGGTTTTGTGGATGTGGAGAAGCTCAAGGCGGAGTTTGAGCGGTTGCGCCAGGTGGAAGCGGTGGCGAAACGCATTCGGCCGCTGCACTGGGATCTGGAGTTTGCAGACCTGCTGAGGGGCGGCGGCTTCGACCTGATGGTGGGCAACCCGCCCTGGCTAAAAGTGGAGTGGGAGGAAAAGGGCGTGATCGGTGATAGCGACCCGATGGTTCTTATCCGCAAGATTAATGCGAGTGAGCTGGCGAAGAGGCGGGGCAACGCCTTTGACCAACATGCAGAGCTACGAGCTGCCTATCTAGAGGAGTTTGAAGGGCAGAACGGCAGTCAGTCGTTCCTTAATGCGGTAGTGAATTATCCACTACTAAGGGGAAGCCAGACCAACCTTTTCAAGTGCTTCCTGCCTCAGACCTGGCGGGTCTCATCAGAACAGGGCATACAAGGCTTCCTGCACCCAGAAGGGGTCTACGACGATCCCAAGGGTGGGGCATTGCGGGAAGCGCTATATAGGCGACTAAGAAATCACTTCCAATTTCAAAATCAGCTAATACTCTTCCCGATTGGAGATCGCGTGAAATATAGCCTCAACATCTATGGCCCAAGTCGCCAGCCTAGCTTCGTTCATCTAGCAAACCTGTTCCACGCAAAGACCGTAGATGCCTGCTTTGTACACGACGGGAATGGAGCAGTGGGAGGCATTAAGACGGAGGATAACCACTGGAACATGGTAGGACATCGCCTAAGGCTAATCACTGTTGGTGAGAAGACTCTGACCTTGTTCGCTCAGCTTTACGACGAACCCGGCACTCCTGCATGCCAAGCCCGCCTGCCTGTACTGCATTCTCAGCAGCTGCAAAGCGTCCTTGAGAAACTCTCCAAATCACCAGCCCGACTGTCCGATTTATCCGTGAATGAAATTAGCGCTACGCCTCACTGGAACGAAACTGGCGCCCAGAAAGATGGCACCATCCAGCGAAAAACAAGATTCCCATTGAACAGTGGTGAGCTGATCATCTCTGGACCCCATTTCTATGTTGGGCACCCACTGAACAAAACACCCAGGTCAATATGCACCGAGAAAGCGCATTACGACTGCCTAGACCTAACGTTGCTGCCCGATGACTACCTGCCCAGAACCAATTACGTGCCAGGAGTAAGTGCCAGTGAATACAATGCAAGAGCTCCTAGGGTTTCATGGAGCGATAGAGCCGCATTTACAAACTATTATCGCGTAGGAGCGAGGGGAATGCTTCCGCCACCGAACGAAAGGACGTATATCCCAACACTGCTACCTCCCGGCGTGGCTCACATAAATAGCGTTCAGTCGATCGCATTCCGTGACGCGCGCAATCTAATTTCATGCCTATGTTTTGGCACTGCCATTATTGCCGACTTCTTCATAAAGTCAACAGGTCGGACAAATTTGCATTCGACATGGGAGTCCTTCCCGTTGCTAGATTTTTGCGCCGCCGCGAGAGCACGAGTTCAGGCGCTTAATTGCTTGACAACGCACTACGCAGCTCTTTGGAGCGAAAGCTGGGATGAAGGCTTTCGCTATCAACGATGGGCCAAGGACGATCCCCGCCTACCCAACGACTTCTTCAGCAGCCTCACCCCCACCTGGCAGCGCGATTGCGCTCTGCGCACCGACTATGCCCGCCGCCAGGCCCTGGTGGAGATCGATGTGCTGGTGGCTCAGGCTCTGGGGCTCACCTTTGACGAATTGATCACGATCTACCGCGTGCAGTTCCCGGTGATGCAGCAATACGAACGCGACACCTGGTACGACCGCAACGGCCGCATTGTGTTCACCGCCAGCAAGGGGCTCACCGGCGTTGGCTTCCCGCGGAAGGGTTCAGGACGTGGCGCCAACAAGACCACAGGCTGGGAGGACATCCAGGACATGACCTCTGGCACGGTCAGCCGCACGATCATGGATGACACGCTGCCTGGCGGGCCCGTAGAGCGGACGATCACCTATGAGGCCCCGTTTGATCGGTGTGATCGGGTAGAGGAGTACAAAGCCGCCTGGGCCTTCTTTGAGAGGGAGGGCATCACCTAACGATGCTCCCCTCCGTTGTCGCGAGCGAGCTGGAACAGGTGGCCGCTGATGCCATCCGCACCGCCTTTCACCCCACCACGCCAGGCTTTTCCGGGCTGATCGATCGCTTCCTGGCCGATCGCGAGCAGCTGCTCAAGGGCCCCTACGTGTCGGTAGCCCTGCCCTTTCATCAGGGAACAGGACGCGACTGGTTTCCGCAGATCCCGCTGCCCTTCCCGCCGTACCGGCACCAGGAGAAGGCCTTTGATCGGCTGGTGCCAGGCACACCCCGCAACACCCTGGTGGCGACAGGAACGGGTTCGGGCAAAACCGAGTGCTTTCTGCTGCCCCTGCTGGAGCACTGCCGCCAGCAGCAGGCCCAGGGCACCCGCGGCATCAAGGCGATCCTCATCTACCCGATGAATGCCCTGGCCACAGACCAGGCCCGGCGCATCGCCGATTTGATTCACACCACGCCTGCTCTCGCTGGCCTGCGTGCTGGTCTTTACATCGGATCCAGCGATGAGGAGCAAACGGCGGCGATGACCGCCACAAGCGTGATCACCAACAAAGAGGCGCTGCAGAAAGCTCCGCCAGACATCCTGCTCACCAACTACAAGCAGCTCGACTATCTGCTGATCCAGCCCCAGGTGCAGGGGCTGTGGGAGCACAACTGTCGACTTCCCGATGGCACCAGCGTGTTGCGTTATCTGGTGGTGGATGAGTTCCACACCTTCGATGGAGCCCAGGGCACCGACCTGGCCTGCCTGATCCGCCGCCTGCGTGATCGGCTCCAGTGCCCTGGCGACGAGCTGGTGTGCGTGGGCACCTCCGCCACCCTCGGCGGCCCTGAATCCCGGGAGGCGATGCGCAGCTATGCCGGCCAGATCTTTGCCAGCAGCTTTGAGCCCGCCTCGCTCATTGAAGAAGAGCGCCTCAGCCCCGAGGAGTTCTTCCGGGATCACACCGCCTATGGCGAGGAGGGGCTGCGCCTCTTGCCCTTGCCCGGGCTTGAAGCCCTGGATCAGCTCGATCCTGAACACGCCCCCAGCGCCGAGGCTTACCTCGCGGCCCAGGCAGCACTCTGGCTGGGGGAATCGCTGCCATCCCCGCCTGAGGGCACCATTCAAGACGACAGCTGGCGTCTGGAATTGGGCAGCCTGCTCGGCACCCTCCCGGCCGTGCACAACCTTGTGCGCCTGGCCAGGAACACCTGCTCGATCGAAGAGCTTCTGGAACGCTTCTCCCGCCAGCTGGGCCTGGGCGACCAGTACCCACGCCGCTATCGCGTGCTGTTGCTCGAGAGCCTGCTGGCCCTGATCGCCCACGCCCGCCGCAGCACCACCAAGCTCGATGGCAGCCCCGTGGTGGTGCCCTGGCTCAGCCTGCGCGTGCAGCTCTGGTTGCGCGAGCTCAAGCGCATGGTGGCCTCCGTTGAGGCCACACCCCAGCTGCGCCATTCCGACGATCTCGCCGGCAGCGACAGCAGCATCCACCTGCCCGTGGTGCATTGCCGCGATTGCGGCGCCACGGCCTGGACTTCCACAGCCCTCAACTCCACCAGCAACACGCTGGACCGCGCCAACAACCTCAGGAACTTCTACAAGGCCTTCTTCTCAGGTGCGCCGGAGCTCCGCTACCTCTTCCCACATGGCAACCCCTCCAGTGAGGGAGCCTGCAGCCACCAGTTGTGTGCCAGCTGCCTGTCGTTTCACCCCGCCAAGGAGCTGGCCGACGCCACGCTATCCGGCGCGGTGCCCGTCTGCCCCACCTGCCAGAGCCGTGAGCTGGTGCCGGTCGACATCCCCGACTGCAGCACCGTCGACGACAACAACCACCCGCGCGTCAGCCGCGACTGTCCCTACTGCAACGCCCATCAGGGTTTGCTGTTGATCGGTTCTTCTGCGGCAAACCTCACCAGCACCTGGAGCGCCTCTCTGTTTGCCTCTGCCTTCAACGGCGACAAGAAGCTGCTGGCTTTTTCCGATTCGGTGCAGGACGCCGCCCATCGCGCCGGCTATATCGCGGCCCGCGCCTATCGCACCTCCTTCCGTACCGCCCTCACCACCACGGTGCAGCAAGCCGGCGCGCCGCTGCCGCTCGATCAGCTGCAGGAGCGCCTCATCAGCGAGTGGCAGCAGCGATTCCCCAACCCCGTTGACTTTGCCGCCACCTTCATACCCCACGACCTGGAGTGGCTGCGCGAATGGGATGCCCTGCAGCAGCAGCTCACGCCAAGCCTGGAGGCCACCAGCACCCTGATGCGCTTCGTGTGCGATCGGCTGCGCTTTGAGGTGGCCGCCGAATTCGGCTACCGCTCGCGCCTGGGCTCCTCGGTGGAGCAGGCCGGCGCGCTGGCGGCCGCCGTGGATCCTCCAGCCGTCAACACGCTGCTGCCAGGCCTGCTCAGCCGGTTGCAGAACGAGGTGGAGCCCCTGCGCGGCCTGCGCCTCGGCCAACTGCAGCAACTGGTGGTTGGCCTGCTGCAGCACCTGCGCCAACGCGGTGCTCTTGCCCTGAGCGAACTGGTGGGGCGCGACGGCAAGAGCAGCCGCTACCTGGAGAGCGGCGGTGAAGACACCTATCCCTTCAATCAGATCCCCCACACGCCGAAGTTTGGGCGCACTGCCAGTCGACCGATCTTTCTCACCAGCTTCCGCGGCAAGGGGCGTTTCGAGCAGCTGGTGCGCGACAGCGGCAGGCCCACCTGGGCTCAGCACTGGCTGCAGCGCACCCTCACCCCCGCCGTCCAGCTCGATGCGGAACAGCAAAAGGAAGCCCTCAACGCCGTTGTCGACGCCTTGTGCCAGGCCGGTCTGCTGCTGCAGTTCAGCGGCGGCCGTGGTGAGCGCATCTGGGCGATCCCGCCCGCAGCGGTGAGCGTGAGCCATGAAGCCCACCCCGTGCGCTGCGAGCACTGCGGCGACATGCACAGCGTGCCCACCGACCAGCTCAGCCTCTGGGATGGCCTGCCCTGTCAGGTGCGCCACTGCCCCGGCAGCTACCGCTCTGATCCCCGCGGCGGTCTGCCTCTTTACCGGCGGCTCTACCAACGCGGCGAAGTGCATCGCATCGTCGCCCGCGAACACACCGGCCTGCTGGAGCGCGGCGATCGCGAGCGGCTGGAAACCCAGTTCATCCGCGGCGAATACCGCAGCGACCCCAACCTGCTCTCGGCCACCTCCACCCTGGAGATGGGCATCAACATCGGCGATCTCTCCACGGTGCTGCTCGCCTCGGTGCCGCCCGAGCCGGCCAACTACCTGCAACGCATCGGCCGCGCTGGCCGCCGCGACGGCAACGCCATGGTGGGCACCCTCGTCACGGGTACCGCCCACGACCTCTACTTCTTCTCCGACCCGCGCGAGATGCTGCAGGGGCAGGTGAATCCCCCTGGCTGCTACCTCGATGCGGCCGCCATCCTGCGCCGCCAGCTGCTCGCCTACAGCCTTGATCGCTGGGTCGCGGGCGGGCTTGATCCACTGGCGTTGCCGCGCAAGCTCAAACCGGTGCTCGATGGGGTGGAGAAGGCCCTCAGCGGCACCATCTCTCAGGAGTTCCCCTACACCTGGCTGGGCTGGGTGCAGGCCCATCAGGCCGAGCTGCTGGAGCGCTTCTGCGCCTTGTTCGGAGAAGAGCTGCAGCCGGCCAGTGCCGCTGATCTGCGTGCGTTCCTGCTCACCCCCGCCGAAGGCGGTGGGGATGGCGCCTTCGATGCGCCATTCGCGCAGGAACTACTGGCCCGCCTGCGCGATCTGGTGGCCGAACGCAAGCGGCTGGGAGCAGAAGCCCGCAAGCTGCGCGAGCGCTACAACAAGCTCTGCGAGCGACCCGACGACGGCCTCACCCCCGAGGAGCGGGAGGCCAAAGACTCCATCCGCCGCGAGCAGTTCGCCTACAACCAGCTGCGCAAAGACCTCGACGGTCGGCCCCTGTTGGCGATGCTCACCGACGAGGGCTTCCTGCCCAACTACGCCTTTCCGGAGGCGGGCGTCACGCTCAAGTCGGTGCTCTGGCGCAAGCTGCCAGGCCGCTCCGGGGATGGCCCCCGGAGCGAGGAACTGCCGCCCCTGAGCTACGAGCGCCCGGCCAACGTGGCCATCCGCGAGCTGGTGCCCGATGGCCAGTTCTATGCCCAGGGCCGCCGCGTCAAGGTCGACCAGGTCGATCCAAACCTCAACCAACCGGAGCGTTGGCGCTTCTGCCCCTCCTGCTCCTACGCCAGCCGCGAGACCGACGACGATTTCGGCCGCAAGCAATGCCCCCGCTGTGGCAGCAGTGGCTATGCCGACCACGGCCAGGTGAAGGAGATGACCCGCCTGCGCCAGGTGCAAGCCACCACGGAAGACGCGCGCAGCCGCTTCGGGGATGACAGCGACGAACGGAATCCGCTGTTTTTCCACCGCGAGCTGCTGATCGTGCCCGACCACAGCCGCCGCGAGATCTCCCTGGCCATCGCCGATGAGGAGTTCCCCTTCGGTGCTGAATACCTGGCCAGCACCACCTTCCGTGAGATCAACTTCGGCGGGCAAGCCGCGGTGGGCGCCAGCCACGCCATCGCCGGCAAGGCCCTGAAGGTGAAGGGTTTCGAGCTCTGCCGCAGCTGCGGCAAGGTGCAGCGCGGCCCCGCCAAGGCCAGCAACCACACCTGGGGCTGCCGCTACCGCGACAAACCCGATGACGCCCAGCTGCGCCAGCTGCTGTTCATGTATCGGGAGTTCAACTCCGAGGCCTTGCGCTTCCTGCTGCCCGGCGCCAGCTTTTGGGATGAGGCGGGCCAGCCGTCCTTCATCGGCGCCCTGCACCTGGGCCTGCGTCAGCGCTTCGGCGGCAAGGTGGATCACCTGCAATCCGCCCTCGGCGAGGAACCCCAACCCGGCAGCCAGCAGCGCAAGACCTTCCTCTACCTCTTTGATTCCGTTCCCGGTGGGACGGGCTATGTGCGCCAGCTGATCGAGGCAGGCGGCAATGATCTACGCGCGGTGTTCGAGCAGTCTCTGCAGCATCTGCAGGCCTGCTCCTGCAGCGATGGCTGTTACCGCTGCATCTTCATGTACCGGCAGCGCTTTGATCGCGAACGCACTAGCAAACGTCGGGCCATCGAGCAACTTCAAACGATCCTGAACCGCTGGGAGGAACTGCAGCCCTCAGAGCGCAGCCTCTCGGAGGTGGTGATCAACACCCGCGCTGAAAGCGAACTGGAGCTGCGCTTCATCGAAAAGCTGCGGGAAGGCAAAGGCAAGCCACCCGGGGTCACCGTCACCCTGCGCGAGGACTTCATCAAGGGCAACAAGGGGTATCTGCTTACCTTCAACAGCGGCTCCAGCGTGGTGAGTTGGAAGGTCGAGCAGCAGGTGCCGATCGGCGAGGCGGAGGGTGTTCGCGCCTTTTCTCGTACCGATTTCCTGCTCACACCAACGGCTGGTGGCAAACCAATCGCCGTCTACACCGATGGCTGGGAATACCACAGCGGCAGGCTGGCCACAGATGCGGAGCAGCGCATGGCCTTGCAGCGCAGCGGTCGCTACCTCTTCTGGGCACTGAGCTGGGATGACGTTGTGGAGGCACCTCCCACGGCGCAGGCACCACTGGAGCCCAACGGGCTTGCAGTGGGAATGATGCCAGACTTTGCTTCCAAAAATCGCGAGAACTATCTTGAACGTTGGTGGCCCAAGAGCTTTTTAGACGACCTTTCACAACGACCAGTCCCAACTCCTCGCGAAGTTCAGCTGGCTAACAGTCTGCAATTGCTGATGGCCTACCTGGCCAATCCTTCGGAAGCACTTTGGCAGGGTCTCGCGCAAATGTTTTGCCTTGCCCAGCGCCCGCCCATGCCTCCAGTGCAGATCGACGATCCATCTCTAATGGCGCCACGTGAGGCTCTGAATCTCAATTCACATGTCGAGGAGTGGACGCAAGGTGGCGAATCCCCCCGGGTGGGCCAACACCTTGCTCCTGTGCCAGAACTTCAGATTCTCAATCTCGTCGATCTGGGTCTGCATAAAACTGACAGGCTGCATCCTTGCGCGAGTTTTCGTGCCATTCATTTTGAACCTGATCGTTCCAGCTCTCAGCGGCAACAGCAGCTGGCCTGGCGCGAATGGTTACGCCAGGGAAACCTCTTCCAGTTCCTGCCCCATCTGCTGATCTCCACCCCAGGCTGGGGTGGTAGCGAACAACCCGCCGCCGTGGACCCCCCCCAGGTGTGGGTGGCGGCCGAGCCTGCCAATGCAGCTCCGGAAGGCCCAGGCGCCCCAGAAACCGCTGTTGCTGCGTCGCAACAAGCCTGGCAGGCCCTCAGCCGCTTTGCGCCAGCCGACGTGCAGCCGCTGCTGCAGGCCCTGGAGGCAGCCTGGCAGGGCACCGATCGGCCCTTGCCTGAGCAGGCCTTTGAGCTGGAAGGGCCGAAGGGTGATGTGATCGCCCAGGCTGAACTCGCCTGGCAGGATCAGCGGCTGGCGGTGGTGATCGAGTCTGTAGATGCGGAAGCCTTCACTGCTGCGGGCTGGCGCTGCTGGTCGGTGGAGGATCCTCCTGCCGCCACAGCCGCCGCCTTGATGGAGGCCCTTCCACCGTCCTGATCCACGTCCAATCCACTCCGCCAACGCCTGACCCCTCAGCCATCACCGACCCCGCCCCGCACCTGACATGAGCGAGCCCCGCCTCACCGTTGCCCTCTCCAACGATTTCTTCAAGGCGTTCGGGCGGTTGCCGGAGAAGTCGCGCGGCAAGGTGGCCACCTTCATCTCCAAGTTCCGTGCCAATCCCCGCAGTCCGGGGTTGAACTACGAGCGCATCGAAGGCGGCAAGGATCCCTTCATCCGCTCGATCCGGGTGGATCAGGACATCCGCTGCATCGTCCGCGCCCCTGATGAAGGCGATACCTACGTGCTGCTCTGGATCGACAAGCACGACGACGCCTACCAGTGGGCACGGCGCCGCACCTGCCATGTGAACCGGGTCTCTGGAGCCCTACAGGTGGTGGATGTGGAAGCCGCTGAGCTCGCCGTAGGAGACGCAATCGCTGCGGCTGTGAGCGAGGCTCTGGCCAATCAGCCCCCCGTAGCCCAGCCGGCACCGGCACAAACCCAGGTCGGCTCACTGTTTGCCCATTGCAGCGACGACCAGCTGATGTTGCTCGGCGTCCCCGAGGCCTTGCTGCCCGCCGTACGCGCCGTCAGCAGTGAAGAGGCCCTGAGTCGCCTGATCGAGTGGGTGCCGCAGGACTGCGTCGATGGCCTGATCCTGCTGGCTGATGGCAAGCCGATTGAGGTGGTGATCGAGGAGCTGGAGCGGCAGCGCCCCGCCGCGATCGATCCCACCGATGTGGCGGCGGCACTCGAGACGCCGGAGAGCAAGGCCGAGTTCCTGGTGATCACCGACGACGACGTTCTCGAAGCGATGCTCTCGGCACCGCTGGAGCGCTGGCGTGTGTTTCTCCACCCCAGCCAGCGACGTCTGGTCGAGCGCCAGTGGAGTGGTGCGGTGCGGGTGCTGGGTGGCGCCGGCACCGGCAAAACGGTGGTGGCCATGCACCGGGCCCGCTGGCTCGCCAACGAGCTGATTAAAACCAGCTCCCCCGGCCGGGTGCTCTTCACCACCTTCACCCGCAACCTGGCCACCGACATCCGCGCCAACCTCACCAAGATCTGCAGCCCCGAAGAACTGCAGCGGATCGAGGTGGATCACCTCGATGGCTGGGTGATGAACTTCCTCAAAGGGCAGGGCCTGCAGGTGCGGGTGTTCTACGAAGAAGCCCGCGATAGCGCCTGGAGTCTGGCCATGGATGTGGCCGACACCTCGCTGGGTCTTGACGAGCGCTTCTACCGCGAGGAATGGAAAGACGTGGTGCTGGCCCAGGGCTGCCGAAGCCGCGACGAATACCTGATGGCCCGCCGCGTCGGACGCGGCACCCGCCTCAGCCGCCCGCAGCGCGCCCAGATCTGGCCAGTGTTCGATGCGGTGCGCGCCGAATTCCGACAGCGGGGTTTATGGGAGCCCGAGGAGGCCAAACAGATCGCCGCTGACCTGATCCACAAGGCGGCTAGCTCGCCGCTCTATGCCGCCGTGGTGGTGGATGAGGCCCAGGATCTCGATGCGGCTTCCTTCTCCTTGCTGCGGGCCCTGGTGGGCGAGCCCCACGCCAACGATCTCTTCATCGTGGGTGATCCCCACCAGCGCATCTACGGCAAGCCGGTGGTGCTCAGCCGCTGCGGCATCGACATCCGCGGCCGCTCCCGCAAGCTGCGCATCAACTACCGCACCACCGAGGAAACCCGCGCCTGGGCGACGGCCGTGCTGCACGGCCTCGATTTTGATGATCTCGACGGCGGCAGCGATCCCTCCAGTGATTACCGCTCCCTGCTCCATGGCGATCATCCCCTGATGCGTGGCTTCGACGATCCCGCAGAGGAGCAGCGCTTTCTGGTGAGCACCTTGCAGCAGTTGCGGGATGAGCAGAAGTCCCTGGCTGCCACCTGCGTCACGGCCCGCACCAACAAGGCCGTGGAGAAGCTCGAAGCCCTGCTCAAGGGCGAGGGTTTCGCCACCCGGGTGATCAACGCAGAGGAGTCCGACGACCCCAGCGATCCAGCACTGAGGCTCGCCACCATGCACCGGGTCAAGGGTCTGGAGTTCGACCAGGTCTTTTTACCGGGACTGGATGCCTCCCAGATGCCCCTGCAGGTTGAGGTCAACAAACGGCCCGATGCCCTCTCGAGGGACTTGTTCGAGCAGCAGGAGCGCTCCCTGCTGCATGTGGCGGCCACGCGGGCCAAGAAGCGGGTGGTAGTGACGTACAGCGGAACACCATCGCCCTTCCTGGCGAGTGGTTAGTTAGTGGTGATTGAGGTGGTCTGGTTTTCCAGAAAGCTCCCATCGTTACCCACTGAGAAGGGTGCATCGCCCGGATAGGGGGAACGCCCACTGTCGGGGCAGCGTTCTCCGCAGGATATGAGCAAGTGACGCACAGCCCCGAGTTCAAGGCCAGGGACGCCATAGAGGCAATCAACTGGAATTCTGCAGCGAGCGCTGGCCACGGCTCTCTGAGATGGCGGCCCAGGTGCTTTTCGAGCGTCAGTCAGCCAGCCCTGCCGCACGATCGAGTGCTGGAGGCGCTCATTCCCTTCTGATGCCAGCTGCCGGGCGGGTTCCCCGAGGCCCCGCCTTCCTGCTTGTCGCGGCTACCAAGGCCGATGGCCCGAACTTGCGACGACAGCAAGGTGCCGATCAACCAGGGCACACGAACCCGCTGGTAGAGGGATTCACCACGAGCAGGGCCGGAAGCCTCACGGTCGGCAAAGGCCCCATCACCGCTGCCCCAGCCCCCCCAGCTGACAAGGATCTGGCCGGGCCTCTGCCCGGTCCTTGCCTCCTGTTGCTGGCCTGGGTCTGACGCGGGTGCCCCTCGCTTCCTAGGAGGCTTCTGAAAAACCTGGTCAGCCGCGGGGGAATGG
>NZ_ASAC01000018.1:0-182176 GCF_009834675.1 Cyanobium sp. Copco_Reservoir_LC18 | reverse complement strand
GGACGAAGTCACCCTGGGCTTCCGGGCCCCAGAGCAGCAGGAGGCTGTGCCCCATGGCATCCGCCGGGGTGCTGACGGCGGCGGTGAGGAAGTTGCAGCCCTCCAGGTAGCTGCTGGCAATGCCGTGGGTGTACCAGGAGGTGGCGAAGGTGGTGCCGGTGAGCCAGCCGCCCAGGGCCAGATAGGCCGTGGGGAACAGCAGCAGACCGGACCACCCCACGAAAACGAAGCGGTCGCGCTTGAGCCAGTCGTCGAGGACGTCGAACCATCCACGGGTGGCAGGGGCGCGCCCCAGGGCGATCGTCATGGGAGGTGCTTCACGAAGCTTTACAAGCCGACTTTAAAAGAGAACGCCCTTTCTGCGCGTCCGAGGGGGGCGTCGCGATCAGCGATTGAGTACAAGTACCCACACCTCCCCGACGCCCGACGATTCGCCAGAGTGGCCGGGCCAGCCCTTCCCGCCGTCCCGGCCCCCAGCAGCTTCCACCATGTACGTCGTCGAGATCTCCCTCCGGCTCAGCCCCATGCCCGTCGCCGTCCAGCGCAAGGAGCTGGAGGCCGCCCGGGCCCTGTACGGGGAGGTGCGCCAGGCGCTCGAAAGCGGGCACCCCAAGGTGCTTGAGCTCACCTGCGAGAAGGACGAGCAGAAGCGGGTCAGCCTCCTGAGCGGCGAGATCGTCGCCGTGCAGATTTATGAGAAGTCGTCGGTCGCCGGCGGCGGCAAGCGTCCCGGCTTCAGCTTCGAGCCTTGAGCGCAGCGGCGACCTCCGGGGCGGTCGAGCCGCCCCTGCACATCGAGGGACTCCGCTTCGGCTGGGGCGAAGGGGCCCCGGCCCTGCGCGACTGCCGGCTGAGCATTCCGGGGCCGGGCCTCTGGATGCTTGTGGGCAGCAACGGCAGCGGCAAGAGCACCCTGCTGCGCCTGATCGCCGGCCTGCTCACCCCCACGGCGGGCCATATCAGCTGCCAGGGCCGGCCGGCCCTGGTGTTCCAGAACCCCGACCACCAGTTGCTGCTGCCCAGCTGCGGCAGCGATCTGCAGCTGGCGCTCCCCGATGGGCTCGACGACGGCGCCCGGGCCGGGCGGGTGGCCTCAGCCCTGGCCCAGGTGGGCCTGGCGGGACTGCAGCAGCGCCCCATCCACACCCTCAGCGGCGGCCAGAAGCAGCGGCTGGCGATCGCCGGCGCCCTGGCCAGCGCCGCCACGCTGCTGCTGCTCGATGAACCCACGGCCCTGCTGGATCCGGACAGCCAGAAGGAGGTGCTGGAGCTGATCCATCGGCTCTGCCATCGCAGCCCCTCCCCCCTCACCGCGCTGTGGATCACCCACCGTCTCGAGGAACTGGAGTGCTGCGACGGGGCCGCCCGTATGGAAGCCGGCACGATCGGCCCCTGGCAGAGCGGCGAAAGCCTGCGCCGCTCCCTGGCCCCCTTGCCCGCCGGCGGGGCCGAAAGGTAAGGTCTTCGGATCCCGGTCCGCCGGGTGTTTTCCTCGGTAGCTCAGTGGTAGAGCGGTCGGCTGTTAACCGATTGGTCGCAGGTTCGAATCCCGCCCGGGGAGTTTCTCCATCCAGATCCGCCCGTTTCCAGGGCCCGTTCCGGCGGCATCGGCCGGAGCGAGCCGGGCGTTGAGCCGGATCCCCAGGCGCGACCAGGGGGAGCACCTGCACCCTGTCACTGGCCGCGCTCCAGCAGGACCGCGACACTATTCTGCTTCGTGCCCGTGAACCCCGCAGGCACCACGACGTCACGCCTCGCCACGCCTCGCCCCCTCCCATGAAGCCCTCGATCCTGCTCATCGAAGATGACGGCGACATGCTCGACCTCGTCGCCGGCCATCTCGAGCACGGCGGCTTCGACGTCCAGCGGGCTGCCGACGGCATCAAGGGCCAGGCCCTGGCGGTTCAGTACTGCCCGGATGTCATTCTCCTCGACCTGATGCTCCCCAAGGTCGACGGTCTGACCCTCTGCCAGCGTCTCCGCCGCGACGAGCGGACGGCCAAGATCCCCATCCTCATGCTCACCGCCCTCGGCAGCACCAAGGACAAGGTGAGCGGCTTCAACTCCGGCGCCGACGACTACCTCACCAAGCCCTTCGATCTCGAGGAGCTCATGGTGAGGGTCAAGGCCCTCCTGCGGCGCAGCGAGCGCGCCCCGCTCTCGGCCAAGCACAACGAGATCCTCAGCTTCAGCTGCCTCACCCTCGTCCCCGAGCGCTTCGAGGCCATCTGGTTCGACGCCCCCGTCCGCCTCACCCACACCGAATTCGAACTCCTCCACTGCCTGCTGCAGCGCCACGGCCAGACCGTCGCCCCCTCCCTGATCCTCAAGGAGGTCTGGGGGTACGAGCCCGACGACGACATCGAGACCATCCGCGTCCACATCCGCCACCTGCGCACCAAGCTTGAGCCCGATCCCCGCAAACCCCGCTTCATCAAGACGGTCTACGGGGCCGGATACTGCCTCGAGCTGCCTCCCACCGATCAGCTGGACAGCCTCGCCGCCGCCATCCGCAGCGCCAGGGAGGCCAAGCTCACCGCCGCTCCCAAGACCGGCGAAGGGGCGGTGGCCTGACGGGGCCCCTCAGCGGCCCAGGTCGAGCAGGGCCACCTCCCAGGCCAGCCGCGGCTGCACGTAGGCCAGCAGGTGGCTGCGCAGCTGCTCAATGCGGCGCAGGGGCGCCGGCTCCTGGCGCCGCCGCCAGAGGTGCAGCTGCCACCAGTCGAGCAGCCACAGCTGCTGCTCGCCATCGAGGGCCTCGCTGAGGTCACGGGCCAGGCCCAGGGCCTCCAGCGGCTCCCGTCCCAGGGCCAGCAGGCGGTCGGCCAGGCCCTCCGGCAGGCTCCGCCAGACCCGACGGTGGCGCAGCAGGGCCCCGGGGGAGCCGGCGGCCAGCGCGAGCAGCTCGGGGGGATCGGCTCCAGCCCCCTCCGCCGTCCCCTCCCCAGCCCCCTCCGCCGCCGGCAGGGCCGCCAGCACCTGGCGCACCAGGGCGGGGGGCAGGCGCGCGAACGGGATGGCCTGGCAGCGGGAGCGGATCGTGCTCAGCAGCCGGTCCGGCGTCGCCGTGAGCAGGATCAGCAGACCATGGCCCGGTTCCTCGAGGGTCTTGAGCAGGGCATTGGCGGCCGCTTCGGCCATCGCCTCGGCCGTCTCCAGCACCACCAGGGAACGCTCCCCCTCCACCGGACGGCGGGCCAGGAAACGGGTCACCTCCCGCACCTGCTCCAGGCGCAGCTGGGGGGGGCTGCGGCGACTGAGGCCCTGGGCCTCGGCCTCGGAGGCCGTCACCAGCCGGCCCTGGTGCAGGTGGGTGGGCTCCACCCAGAGCAGATCGGGGTGGTTGCCCTCCGCCAGGCGTCGCCGCAGCGGCACCGACCCGGCGCTGCCACCGGCGAGCACCCCCTCGAGCAGGCGCAGGGCCGCCAGCCGGCGGCCCACCCCCTCGGGCCCGACGAAGAGGTAGGCGGGTGCCAGCCGGCGCCGCTCCAGGGCGGCCGTGAGCAGGGCCACCGCCTGGGGCTGGCCCACCAGATCGGCGAACAGCTCAGCCATGGGCCCGTCCGCCGCCGGCGCCCAGGTGCTCCGTGATCAGGCTGCGGCAGCGGGCCGTCACCTGCTCGATCGGCCCGCCGGCCTCGACCCGCTGCCAGCCCCGCTCGGCGGCCAGGCTGGCGAAGCCGTCGCTGACCCGCTGCAGGAAGGCCTCGCCCGCGGCCTCGATCCGGTCGGCGGGCCGGTCTCCCCGACGCCGGAGGGAACCGGCCAGGGGGAGATCCAGCCAGAGGGTGAGATCGGGCTCCAGGCCGCCGGTGGCCATCGCCTCGAGCTGGTGGATGGTGGCCATGGGCAGGCCGCGGCCATGGCCCTGGTAGGCCGCGGTGGAGCCGCTGTAGCGATCGCTCAGCACCCAGTCGCCGGCGGCCAGGGCGGGACGCAGGCACTCCTCGACATGCTGGGCCCGGTCGGCGGCGTAGAGCATGAGCTCGCAGAGGCTGCAGGGGGCGACCCCAGCCGGAGGGTGCAGCAACAGGGCACGCAGGGCCTGGCCCAGGGCCGTCCCGCCCGGTTCCCGCGTCACCACCAGCCGGGAGCCGGGCGCCATCAGACCGCTGAGCGGCAGCCAGGCGCGCAGGGCCTCGATCTGGGTGGTCTTGCCGCAGCCGTCAATGCCCTCCAGCACCAGGAAGCGCCCGCTCATGGCGCGGGATCCGTGGGCAGACCCTGAAGCAGCAGGGCGTTGCCGACCACGGTGATCGAGCTGAAGGCCATCAGCAGGGCCGCCAGTTCGGGCGAGAGGCTCAGGCCGAAGCCCGGCAGGAGCGCACCGGCGGCGATCGGCAGGACGACCAGGTTGTAGCCGAAGGCCCAGGCCAGGTTCTGCCGGACCTTGGCCATGGTGCGCCGGGCGATCTCCAGGGCCCGGACGATGCCGTCGAGCCCCTCCCCCATCACCACCAGGGCCGCGCTCTCCTGGGCGATCTGGGTGCCGGTGCCGACGGCGATGCCCAGGTCGGCGGCGGCGAGGGCGGGGGCATCGTTGATCCCGTCACCCACCATGGCCACGGCCCCCTGGCCATGGGCCAGCAGCAGCCGTTCCAGCTTCTGCTCGGGTCGCAGTTCCCAGGCCAGCTCCTCCGGTCGCAGGCCCAGCCGGTGGCCCAGATCCTCGACGCTGGCGCGCCGATCGCCGCTGAGCAGACCCAGGCGCAGCCCCAGCCGCCGCAGCCGGGTGACGGTGGCGGCGGCATCGGCCCTGGGCCGGTCCGCCACCGCCAGGAGTCCCAGCAGCCGTGTCTCGGCGGCCACCGCCAGCAGGGTGGCCCCATCGGCCTCCAGCTCCTGCTGCAGGGCCGTGGCAGCGGGCTCCCCGCCCACCCCCAGGCGCGTCAGCCACTCGAACCGGCCCACCCGCACCAGGCCGGAGCCCTCCACCAGCCCCTGCACCCCGTCGCCGGGGAGGGTCCGGGCCTCGCCGACGGCCAGCAGGGGCAGTCCCCGGCACTGGGCCTCCTGAAGCACGGCATGGGCCAGGGGATGGCGGCTGTGCTGCTCGAGGCTCGCCGCCAGCTGCACCAGCCCATTGGCGCCGGCCCCCTCCTCGGGGCTTCCCGGGTCCGCCCCCAGCACCCGGACATCCGTCACCAGGGGCCGCCCGACCGTGAGGGTGCCGGTCTTGTCGAACAGCACCGCCTCCAGCCGGGAGGCGGTCTCGATCGCATCGCCGCCCCGGAACAGCAGGCCGGAGCGGGCCGCCAGGCCGGAGCCCACGGTGATCGCCGTCGGCGTGGCCAGGCCGAGGGCGCAGGGGCAGGCCACCACCAGCACCGCGATGGCCAGCTGCAGCCCCAGGCTGAAGGGCGTGCCGGCGGCCCCACCCCCGTGAGCCAGGACGCCATGGCCATGGGCCCCGTGGCCAACGGCCGCGCCCATGGTGAGCACCTCGGGCCAGTGCCGGCCTCCCCACAGCCACCAGAACAGCAGGGTGGCCAGCGCCAGCAGCAGCACCACGGAGGTGAAGCGGCCAGCGACCCGGTCGGCGAGCCCCTGGATCGGAGCCTTGCGGGCCTGGGCCTGCTCCACCAGGCGCACGATGCGGGCGATGGCGCTGTCGGCCCCGCTGCGGCGCACCTCCAGCACCAGGGAACTCTCCAGGTTGAGCAGGCCGGCGGCCAGCTCGCTGCCGGGCTCCACCGCCTGCGGCCGGGACTCACCGGTGAGGCTGGAGGCATCGACGCGTGAGCAGCCCTCCAGCACCACCCCGTCCACCGGCACCCGGTCACCCGGCAGCAGCCGCAGCCGGTCCCCCGGCCTCAGACCCCCCACCCGGACCTGGCGGGGGGGGTCGTCGCCCAGGAGCAGCAGGGCATGCTCGGGCTGGAGGGCGCCCAGCTCCTCGATGGCCCGGCCGGTGCGGTAGCGGGCGCGCTCCTCCAGGAAGCGGCCGGTGAGCACGAAGCCGAGCAGCATCACCGGCTCGTTGAAGTAGCAGGGCCAGCCGCTGGCCGGCCACAGCCAGCCCACCAGGCTGGAGAGGTAGGCGCTGGCCACCCCCAGCCCCACCAGGGTGTCCATGCCGGGCACCCCGGCCAGGGCCGAGCGGATGCCGCGGACCAGGATCGGCCGGCCGGGGAAGGCCAGGGCCAGGGTGGCCACCAGGGCGTGGAACCAGGGGCTGCCCAGCAGCGGCCAGGGACCGCCCCAGGTCAGCCGGCCGGCATCGGCGAGGTGCCCCAGGCCGGAGACGAGCAGCAGCAGCAGGGCCACCAGCAGCTGGCGCCAGTGGCGCCACCACTGCTCGGCCTGGCGCCGCTCCCGCTGGCTGGCCGGCTCCGGCTCCTGGGGGCGCAGCCGGGCCTGGAAGCCCAGTCCCTCGAGGCTGCCCAGCAGGGCGGGCAGGGGATCCACGGGGGCGCCGTCGGGCCCGTCGACCCGGGGCTCCAGATCCACCCAGGCCGTGCGGGTCAGCAGGTTGACGCTCGCCTGGCGCACCCCTGCGGTCTGCAGGAGGCGCTGTTCCACGGCGCGGACGCAGCCGCCGCATTTCATGCCCTCCACATCGAGGAGCAACGGCTCGCGGGGACTGCTGGCGGGGGGGATGGCGCTCAAGCGGTGGGGGCCGGGGCTGGGTGCCGGAGCGGGGGGCCGGGGTCCCAGGCTAGGGAGCCGTCACGCCCCTGCCCCGGCCGCCCGAGGCAGGATGGGGGGACGATCCGGACCTGGACCCTTGCCCCGCTCGCAGCGCAACGACAACTTCATCGACAAGAGCTTCACGGTCATGGCCGACCTGATCGTCAAGCTGCTGCCGATCGATCCCAAGGCGAAGGAGGCCTACGTCTACTACCGCGACGGCCTCTCGGCCCAGAACGACGGCGACTACGCCGAGGCGCTGGAGAACTACGAGGAGGCCCTCAAGCTCGAGGAGAACAGCATCGACCGGGGCGAGATCCTCAAGAACATGGCGATCATCTTCATGAGCAACGGCGAGGAGGAGAAGGCCCTCGACTACTACCGCCAGTCCCTGGACGCCAACGGCAACTCCCCCTCCTGTCTCAAGAACATGGGCCTGATCTACGAGAAGTGGGGCCGGCTGGCGGAGGAGACCGGCGACCAGGACGCGGCCGACCGCTGGTTCGACGAGGCGGCCGTGCACTGGACCAAGGCGGTGCGCCTCTACCCGGGCGGCTACCTGGACATCGAGAACTGGCTCAAGTCGTCCGGCCGCAGCAACGTCGACGTCTACTTCTGAGGCGCGCAGGCGGGGCCGCGCTTAATCGGCGGGGTTGACCCCCAGGCCGGCCACCAGGGCCTCGGCCACCGTGGCCGCCTCCAGCAGCTGCAGGCCCAGGCCGGCCGCCACCGGCCCCAGGGCGCTGCCCCGGGGCACCACCGCCCGGGCGAACCCCAGCCGGGCCGCCTCCTGCAGGCGCAGCTCCAGCTGGCCCACCGGCCGCAGCTGGCCCCCCAGGCCCAGTTCCCCCAGCAGCACCGTGCCCGCCGGCAGGGTGAGGTCGCGGTAGCTGGCCACCACGGCGGCCGCCACCCCCAGATCCGCCGCCGGCTCCTCCACCTCGAGGCCGCCGGCCACCGCCAGGTAGCAGTCGAAGCGGGACAGGGGCAGGCCCATGTGCTTCTCCAGCACCGCCAGGATCTGGTGCAGGCGGTTGGTGCCGATGCCGGTGGCGGTGCGCCGGGGGCTGGCGTAGCTGGTGGGGCTGACCAGGGCCTGGATCTCCACCAGGAGCGGACGGGTGCCCTCGCAGGCCACGATCGTGGCGGTGCCGGGGCTGGGGCCATCCCCGGCCAGGAACAGCTCGCTGGGGTTGCTCACCTCCACCAGCCCCGCCCCCCGCATCTCGAACACCCCCAGCTCGTGGGTGGCGCCGAAGCGGTTCTTGGCGGCCCGCAGCAGCCGGTGGCTGGCGAAGCGGTCCCCCTCGAAGGTGAGCACCGCGTCCACCAGGTGCTCGAGCACCTTGGGGCCCGCCAGCATCCCCTCCTTGGTGACATGGCCCACCAGCACCAGGGCGGTGTGCTGCCGCTTGGCGATGCGCTGCAGGGCGGCGGCACATTCCCGCACCTGGGACACCGACCCGGGGGCGCTGCCCAGCTCGGCGTCGTGCAGGGCCTGGATGCTGTCGATGATCGCCACCTCGGGCCGCAGGGTCTCCAGCTCCTGCAGCACCAGCTCCAGATCGGTCTCCGCCAGCAGGCGCAGGCCCTCGCCCTTGCCATCCTCCGCCGGCACACCGGAGCCGTCCTCGGCCAGGCGCCGCCAGCGCAGCTTCACCTGCTGGGCCGACTCCTCGGCGCTGACGTAGAGCACCACCGCCTTGGCGGCCATGGCCCGGGCGCTCTGCAGCAGCAGGGTGCTCTTGCCGATGCCCGGGTCCCCCCCCAGGAGCACCAGGGAGCCGGGCACCAGGCCGCCCCCCAGCACCCGGTCCAGCTCGCCGTAGCCGCTGGCCAGGCGCTGCAGGGGCCGGTCCCCCACCGCCTGGATCGGTTCGGAGCGGCGGGGCCGGCCCGGCGCCCCGGCCCCGTCAGCCCCCGGGGCGGGGCCGGCCGCCACCGGGCGGCGGCGGCGGCTGTCGCCACTCGGCTCGCTCTGCTCGACCAACGTGTTCCAGCCACCGCAGCCGGCGCAGCGGCCGAAGAACTGCCGTGTCCTGGCCCCACAGGCCTGGCAGACGAACGAGGAACCGGGACGGGCCAAGGGGAGCGGGCGGTGTGTATGAAGAAAGGTGGCGTTCGGTGAATTCGCGCCCTTCCGGCCGGTTCAGTGGGTCGGAACCGTGTTGCATTCTCCTCGCCGCGCAATGACGGCCTCCCCCACCGCCAAGGAAACGATCCTCGTCGTCGATGACGAGGCCAGCATTCGCCGCATCCTCGAGACGCGTCTCTCGATGATCGGCTACCAGGTGGTCACCGCCAGCGACGGCGAGGAGGCCATCGAAGCCTTCCACCGCGTCCTGCCGGACCTGGTGGTGCTCGACGTGATGATGCCCAAGCTCGACGGCTACGGCGTCTGCCAGGAGCTGCGCAAGGAATCGGACGTGCCGATCGTGATGCTCACCGCCCTCGGTGACGTGGCCGACCGCATCACCGGCCTGGAGCTCGGCGCCGACGACTACGTCGTCAAGCCCTTCAGCCCCAAGGAACTGGAGGCCCGCATCCGCTGCGTCCTGCGGCGGGTGGAGAAGGACCCGGGCGCCGGGATCCCCAACTCCGGCGTGATCCAGGTGGGCGATCTCCGCATCGACACCAACAAGCGTCAGGTGTACCGGGGCGACGAGCGCATCCGCCTCACCGGCATGGAGTTCAGCCTGCTGGAGCTGCTGGTGAGCCGTTCCGGCGAGCCCTTCAGCCGCGGCGAGATCCTCAAGGAGGTGTGGGGCTACACGCCCGAGCGTCACGTGGACACCCGCGTGGTGGATGTCCACATCTCGCGGCTGCGCTCCAAACTGGAGGATGATCCGGCCAACCCCGAGCTGATCCTCACGGCCCGGGGCACCGGCTATCTGTTCCAGCGCATCGTTGAACCCGTTGCCACCGAAGGATCCTGAAGGCGCAGGGCGCGACGGCCGTCGCTTCGCCTCCAACCGCCCCAAACCCAACCGCACGATCCGCCGCCTGGTGATCTGGTACCGGCGCAACGCCGCCGTCACCAGCCTGGTGGGCACCGCCACCGCCACCGCCAGCGGCGCCGCCTCGGGGGCGGTGTCGGTGGCCGGCAGCATGGCCGGCGCCGCCACCAACGTGGCGGGCTCGGTGCTCCAGCCCCTGGTGTTCGATCCGCTGCGGCGCCTGCAGCAGGGCAGCCACACCGGCGCCGCCATCGACGACCGCCAGCGCCTCTGGGTGGCCGTCGACGGCATGGGCGGGGACCACGCCCCGGGGCCGATCCTGGAGGGCTGCCTGCGGGCCGTGGCCCTGCTGCCCCTGCGCATCCGTTTCGTGGCCGAGCCGGAGCCGCTGCGGCAGGCGGTGGCCGCCATGGGCCTGGGCCAGGAGCTGGCGGAGGCGGCGCAGCGCGGCCTGATCCAGGTGGTGGCCAGCGGTCCGTCGGTGGGCATGAACGAGGAGGCCACCGTGGTGCGCCGCAAGCGCGACGCCAGCATCAACGTGGCCATGGACCTGGTCAAGCAGGGCGAGGCCACCGCCGTCTACTCCGCCGGCAACTCCGGTGCCGTGATGGCGGCGGCGATCTTCCGCCTCGGCCGGCTGGCCGGCATCGACCGCCCGGCCATCGGCGCCCTGTTCCCCACCAAGGACCCCAGCCAGCAGGTGCTGGTGCTCGACGTGGGCGCCAACATGGACTGCAAGCCCGAATGGCTGCACCAGTTCGCCCTGCTCGGGAACATCTACAGCCGCGACGTGCTGCAGGTGAAGCGCCCCCGCATCGGCCTGGTGAACATCGGCGAGGAGGAGTGCAAGGGCAACGACCTCTGCCTGCGCACCCACCCGCTGCTGGCGGGCGACGAGCGCTTCGTGTTCGCCGGCAACTGCGAGGGGCGTGACATCCTCTCCGGCGACTTCGACGTGGTGGTCTGCGACGGCTTCACCGGCAACGTGCTCCTCAAATTCCTCGAATCGGTGGGCAGCGTCCTGCTGGACGTGCTGCGGGCCGAGCTGCCCCGGGGCCGGCGGGGCAAGGTGGGCTCGGCGTTCCTGCGCAGCAACCTGGTGCGGATCAAGAAGCGCCTTGACCATGCCGAGCACGGCGGCGCCCTGCTGCTCGGGGTCGACGGGGTCTGCGTCATCGGCCATGGCAGCAGCCGGGCCCTCTCGGTGGTGAGCGCCCTGCGGCTGGCCCACTCCGCCGCCAGCCACGGCGTCATGGACGACCTGCACGCCCTCGGCAAGGGGAGCGCCGGAGTGGCAAGCACCTGTGGTTGACTGAGCCCACCTGTGAACCGAATGGGTGCCGCTCGGCTCAGACACGACGGGGACCACGGCCGCCTGGCGGGGAATGGCTCTGGTGGGCTGCGGTCGCGCCCTCCCCGCCGCCAGCATCAGTAACGACCAGCTGAGCGAGCGGGTCGAGACCAACGACGGCTGGATCCGCAGCCGCACCGGCATCGGTGCCCGGCGCGTGGCCGGCCCCGGGGAAACCGTCACCAGCCTGGCCGCCGCGGCGGGCCGGGCGGCCCTGGCCCATGCGGGCTGGGCCCCCGAGCAGGTGGATCTGATCCTGCTGGCCACCTCCAGCCCGGACGACCTGTTCGGCACCGCCCCGCGGGTGCAGGCGGCCCTGGGGGCCCACCGGGCGGTGGCCTTCGATCTCACGGCGGCCTGCAGCGGCTTCCTGTTCGCCCTGATCACGGCGGCCCAGTACATCCGCGGCGGCACGATGCGGCGGGTGCTGGTGATCGGCGCCGACCAGCTGAGCCGCTGGCTCGACTGGGACGACCGCCGCACCTGCGTTCTGTTCGGCGACGGGGCCGGCGCCCTGGCCGTGGAGGCCTGTGATCCGGCCGACGACGGCCTGGTGGGCTTCCGCATGCGCTCGGACGGCAGCCGCAACGCCTGCCTCACCCTGGCCCAGGTGGCCGAGCACCGGCCCCTGGTGGGGGATCTCTCCGCCCAGGTGGGCGGCTTCGCGCCGATCCACATGAACGGCCAGGAGGTCTACAAGTTCGCCGTGCGCGAAGTGCCCGCCGTGCTGGCGGAGCTGCTCGAGGCCACGGGCACCGCCGCCGCCGACGTCGACTGGCTGCTGCTGCACCAGGCCAACCAGCGCATCCTCGATGCGGTGGCCGAGCGCTTCGCCATGCCCGCCGAGCGGGTGCTCAGCAACCTCTCGGCCTACGGGAACACCTCCGCCGCCACGATCCCGCTGATGCTGGACGAAGCCGTCCGCGACGGACGGGTCGGCGCCGGCGACCTGATCGCCAGCAGCGGCTTCGGCGCCGGCCTCAGCTGGGGCGCCGCCCTGTTCCGCTGGAGCGGTCCGGGGGCCCCCCCAGCCGAGCCCTAATCTCCTGCCGTTGCACGGGAGGCTTGCATGGCCATCGCCTGGGTGTTTCCGGGACAGGGTTCGCAGAAGCCGGGCATGGCCGACGGGGTGATCGACCTGCCGGGGGCCCGGGAGCGCTTCGATCGGGCCTCCGAGCTGCTCGGCCGCGACCTGCTGGCCATCTGCGCGGGTGCTGAGGCCGGCGAACCCCGCGACCTCAACGACACCCGCAACACCCAGCCGGCCCTGTTCGTGGTCGAGAGCCTGCTGGTGGACGCGCTCCACGGCCAGGGCCGCAGCGCCCGGCTGGTGGCGGGCCACAGCCTGGGTGAGCTGGTGGCCCTGTATGCCGCCGGGGTCTTCGATGCCGAGACCGGCCTGACGCTGATGCGCCGCCGCAGCGAACTGATGGCCGCCGCCGGCGGCGGCGCCATGACCGCCGTGATGGGCTTCGAGCGGGACGAGCTCGAGCAGGCGGTGGCCGCCACCGAGGGGGTGGTGATCGCCAACGACAACAGCGCCGCCCAGGTGGTGCTCTCCGGCACCCCGGAGGCGCTGGCCAGCGTGACCGCCGCGGTGCGGTGCAAGCGGGCCATTCCCCTGGAGGTCTCCGGTGCCTTCCATTCCCCCTTCATGGCCGCCGCCGCCGAGGCCTTCGCCGCCGAACTGGAGGCCGTGCCGTTCGCCGACGCCCTCATCCCCGTGCTCAGCAACGCCGATCCCCGGCCCGAGACCGACGCCACGGTGCTCAAGGACCGCCTTCGCCGGCAGATGACCCTGGGGGTGCGCTGGCGGGAGACGATGGACCGGCTGCAGGCCGAGGGCATCAGCACCGCCGTGGAGATCGGACCGGGCAACGTGCTCTCCGGCCTGATCAAGCGCAGCTGCCCCGGCCTCGGCACCGCCCAGATCGCCGGCAGCGGCGACCTGGGCCAGTGAGACGCCGCCGCCGGCCCCCGGCCGACCCCCCCGCCCTGCTGAGCACGCCGAAGCCGAGCCTCACCTACCGGCTGATCAGCTATCTGCTGGTGTTTCCCGTCTTCCGGCTGCTGTTCCGGGGCCGGACCACCGGCAACGACAACGTGCCCCTGGAGGGGGCCGTGGTGGTGGTGGCCAACCACGGCTCCCACCTGGATCCGCCGCTGCTGGGGCACGCCCTCGGCCGGCCGGTGGCCTTCATGGCCAAGGCGGAGCTGTTCCGGGTGCCCCTGCTGGGCCCGATCATCCGGGCCTGCGGCGCCTACCCGGTGGAACGCGGTGCCGGCGACCGCGAAGCGATCCGCACCGCCACCGACCGGCTCCTGCAGGGCTGGGCCACCGGCGTGTTCATCGACGGCACCCGGCAGGCGAACGGCCGCGTCAATGCCCCCCAGCCGGGGGCGGCCCTGCTGGCGGCCCGGGCCGGGGTGCCGCTGCTGCCGGTGGCGATCATCAACAGCCACCGGGCCCTGGGACCCGGCGGCCACGGCCCCCGGCTGGTGCCGATCCACATCCGCATCGGCACCCCGATCCCGCCGCCGGCCTCCCGGCGCCGTCCCGATCTGGACGCCGCCACCCGCGCCGCCCAGGAGCAGATCAACCGGATGCTCGACCTGGGGCCGATCAGCGGATCCCTGCTCTTTCCAGCCAGGGAGCCACCCGCTCTTCCACCCACGGCCTGATGTCCTGACCGCTGACCACCCACAGGGCCGCCCTGGCACCGTCTCCCCAGAGGCGCCTCCGGCCCTCGACGACGCAGAGCTCGCCGCAGGGCACGGGAACGGGGGTGAGATGGATGCCGCGGCTGCCGGCCACGATCCGCCCCACCAGCAGGGCCCGCTCCATGTGGTCGGCGGAGGTGACCAGCAGGGCATGGCGGATCCGGGCCTTGCGCAGGTCGTCCACCAGGGAGGTGAAGTTGGACACCGTGTCGCGGGCCCGGTAGTCGAGCTGGACCTGGCGGGGGGACAGACCCTCCTTCTGCAGGAACAGCCAGTGGGCGTACTCGGGGTTGGTGCCGCCGGTGACCACCACCGGCAGGCCGTCCACCCGGGCCAGGCGGGCCGCCGCCGCCTCCCGGTCGGCATCCCCCCCCAGCACCAGGATCATCTGGGGGGGCGGCGGCGTGGGCCACCATCCGCCCCGCGACAGCCACAGCAGGGCCAGTCCCGCCAGGCCCGCCAGCACCACCCGCCCCGAAACGGGTCGCCGGCGGCGCGGCCCGCGGCGGGAGCGCTGGGGGGCGACGGCCGGGGTAATGGCGTCGGTGGCGGCACGACGCGAGCGACGGCGGCGTGGCCGGGGCTGGGGACCCGCACCGGGTCGGGGGCCGGGGCGGCTCAGCATGGGAGCGCCTCCACCGGACTGGTGGGATAGAGGGGCAGCACCGGTTGCCAGGGGGCGGCCCGTCCCTCGGCAGCGTTCGCCCCGCTGATGCCGAGCAGCTGGATCACGTCCTCCGGCAGCTGCACCAGGGCCGGACGGACCGGGTGCGGGGCCAGCGCCTCCCGGTCGCGATGCAGCCGGGGCGCCTCCAGCTCGGCGACACCGCCGGGCTGGCCAGGGTCGGCGCCGTAGAGCCCCGCCACCACCCCGCGCCGCGGCAGTTCCTGCACCAACCAGAAGGGGCCGTCACCGCCGGGCGGCTCTGGTCCGGTGAGCAGGCGGCGGGCCATGAGGCGGAAACTGCTGATCCCATCAAGGGGCAGCGCCAGCTGCTGGGCCAGGGTGCGGGCCAGCACCACCGTCAGGCGGGTGCCGGTGAAGCCACCGGGGCCGGTGGCCACCGCCAGGCGACCCAGCCGTGGCCAGGCACTGGCCGGCAGCACCGACTCCAGGCCATCGAACAGCCCATTGGAGAGGGAGCGTCCGAGGGGGAACGTCTCCAGCCGCTCGGGGGCCGTCGCCCCGAGGCGCTGCAGCCCCACGCCGAGGCTCTCGCTGGAGCTGTGCAGGGCCAGCAGCCAGGGGCGGCCGTCCGGGTCGGGGGGAGGACTCATGTCGGCAGCGGTCCCTCGGGGCGGCAGCGACGCCAGCGGCCCGGGTCGGAGCGGAAATCGGAGCAGGCCCGCACATCCCACTCCACCCCGACGCTGGTGCCGACGCCATCGAGATCGACCACCTGCACGTGGATACGCGGCTGGCGGGGGCGGAAGTCGGGCTCGGGATTGAGGTGGGCGACGCCGTGCTGACGCTCGACCGCGTGGTAGGCCTGACACCGCTCGACCCAGTGGCAATCCACGCAGATGCACATGCCGCCGCGGCCCAGCAGGGCGCCCATTGTGGCGTGCGAGCCGGGACGTCAAGTCCCTGAACTGTGGCGGGCCCTGGCGCCCGAGACCTGGCCGGTGGCCCCCCACCAGCTGCCGGCGGGCACGGCGCTGGTGGGCGGAGCGGTCCGGGACGGCCTGCTGGGCCGTCTGACCGCCCGGCCGGATCTGGACCTGGTGGTGCCCGTGGACGCCATCGACCTGGCCCGGAGCCTGGGGCGGAAGCTGGGGGGCAGCTGCGTGGTGCTCGACCCGGAGCGCTCGATCGCCCGGCTGGTGCTGCAGGGCTGGACGATCGACCTGGCCCGCTGCGCCGGTGGGGATCTGGCCGCCGATCTGACCCGCCGGGACTTCACCGCCAACGCCATCGCCCTGCCCCTGGAGGGGGCGCTGCCGCCGGGCCGCAGATCAGCGGCGGATCTGCGGCTGATCGACCCCTGCGGCGGGCTGCCGGATCTGGCGGCACGCCGGCTGGTGGCCATCAGCGAAGCCAACCTGCTCGATGACCCCCTGCGGCTGCTGCGGGGGGTGCGGCTGGCCTGCGAACTGGCGTTCCGCATCGCCCCGGCCACCTGGGAGCTGATCGGGCGCCATCGGCAGCGGATCACCACCGTCGCCGGGGAGCGGGTGCTGGCGGAGCTGGAACGGCTGGCGGCCGCCCCCGAGGGGCACCGGGGGCTGGGGCGGGCCCTGGAGGCGGGGCTGCTCCAGCCCTGGGGAGCCGCCGATGGGTCCGAGGACCGGCTGGAGCCCCTGGGGCCGCAACGGCCGGAAGCCTGCGGCCTGACGCCGACGGAGGCCTGGGCCCTGCCGCTGGCCCGGCTGGCGGCGGTGCTCGACGGCCCGACCCTGGAGCGGCTGCGGGCCAGCCGGCGCCTGCAGCAGCGCTGCCAGCGGCTGCGGGACTGGCACGAGCGGCTCCAGCGCAGCGCTTCGCCCGGGGGCCGGCTGTCCCTGGAGAGCCTGGCCGAGGCGGAGCGGCTGCCGCTGCACCGCCAGCTGGAGGCGGATCTGCCCGCCCTGCTGCTGCAGCTCGATCCCGGGGCGGCACGGGCGGCCCTGGACCGTTGGCGGGACCCGGCGGATCGCCTGTTCCATCCGCGCCCGCCCCTGGACGGCCGCCGGCTGCAGCAGCTCCTGGCCATCCCCCCGGGGCCGCGGCTGGGCCAGCTGATCGACCACCTGACGGCCGAACGGGCCTTCGGTCGACTGGGTGAAACCGCAGCGACGGACACAGCGGAGTTGGCGGACCAGGGTGCGGTCAAGGCGGCCCTTGCCGCCGCCCGACTCTGGCTGGAGCGGCGGGAACCCGAAGCGGAGTCGGACCGGCGGCGTGATTAACTGCTGGATGCAATGGCGCGATCGCACCGCCTGCCAGAGTTTTTCCCTTTCCTGAGCCCCTCCCCATGAGCGTTCGTCTCTATGTCGGCAACCTGCCGCAAACCTTTGATGCCAAAGAGCTGGATGCTCTCTTCTCGAGCGTGGGAGAAGGGGTTCGCTTCAAGGCGGTGAACGACCGGGAGACCGGGACCTGCCGTGGCTTCGGCTTCGCCAACGTCGACGACCTGGCCCAGGCCGAGGCGGTGATCGCCCAGCTCAACGGCAAGGACTTCGGCGGCAGCACCCTGCGCATCGAGATCTCCGAGCAGCGCCGTGAGGTCCGCGGCGGCGCCGGCGGCGACCGCCGTCCCGGCAGCGCCCCGACGGCCGCCCGCAAGAGCGTCAACAAGGTGGTCCATGCCGACGCCGTCGGCGAAGGCGCCCCCGATCCCCGCTGGGCCGGTGAACTGGCCAAGCTGAAGAGCCTGCTGGCCAACCAGAAGGCCGCGGTCTGATCCGGCACCGTCCCCCCGACCCGCTGGCCCGCCGGGCGCGGGGGCGGTGTCAGGGGAGGACGGCCATCAGGCCGATCACGCCGACGAAGATCGCCAGAAAGACGAACCCCAGGCGCGTCATCTTGCGCTCGTGGTTGTCGATGCCGGCCTCCACATCGGCGCTGATCAGCTCCCGGAAGGCGGAGAGGGCCTGCTCCTTCTCCTCGGGCGGGACCGGCTGGATGCTCATGGAACGGGGCTCGGTGACGGGGACAGGACTCGGTGTCGCCTGGGAGGGACGGGGCTGGGACGGCCGGGCCGCCGGCTCAACCCCGGTGAAAGTACCAGTAGGAACCGATCGCCAGCAGCACCATCAGCACGATCGGAACGGCGATGGCGGCCATGCCGTTGTGGCTGCGCACCACCCGCCCCTCATGGGCCACGACCGCGTCCCGGATGCTGGCCTGCATCTCCTCGCGCAGGCGCGCCAGGTCGGACTCCAGGGTCCCGTTGGTGTAAAGGTCCCGGAGGCGGTCGAAGACGCTGCGTCCCAGCACGAGGCTGCGCTCGGGGTGCTCGAACAGCAGATCCATCAGCTCGTCGCGGTTGAAGACGAGCAGTTCCGTGGGCTTGGCGGCCCTGGCGGTATGGGTGCGGGCACGGCCGTCGATGAGCTCCACCTCACCGAACACGTGGCCGGGGCCATGGTGACCGTCGACACCTTCTCCGGTTTCGGGATACAGGGTGATCAGTTCAATCTCCCCGGTGCGGACGAGGTACACCTCCTGACCACTCTCTCCACTGCGGTAGGCGAACTCACCGGGATCCAGGTGAAGCTTGCGCAACGGTCGCCGTTCAACAGGGCGGCAGTCTAATTGCTTCAGCCGTTTCAACTTGGTTCCCGGCCCCGATGGTGCTAAACAGGGGCGGTCGGCCCATGGAACCCGTGTCGCGCCCGGCTGAGGAATGACCCAGGGACTCGAGAACTTCTGGTATGCGGTGGAGCATGCCCACGGGCTCCGCGACCAACCCGTTTCCGTCACCCTCCTGGGGCGCCGCTACCTGCTCTTCCGCGATGGGGCCGGCCAGGCCCACGCGCTGGCGGACTACTGCGCCCACCGCGGCGCCAGCCTGGCCCGGGGATGGGTGGAGGGCTCCTGCGTGCGCTGCCCGTACCACGGCTGGAGCTACGACGTGGACGGGCACTGCGTCCGGATTCCTGCCGATCCGCCGGGTACGCCCATCCCCGCCCTGGCCCGCATGGCCACCTTCCCCGTCAGGGAGCAGTCCGGCTTCGTCTGGATCTTTCCCGGCGAGGCCGGGCGGGCCTCCGAGGTGCCCATCCCCCCCTTCCCGGAACTGGGGCAGCCGGGCTGGCGGGCGGTGAGCGGGTCCTACACCTGGAACGCCCACTTCAGCCGGGTGGTGGAGTCGGCTCTGGACACCTCCCACGCCCCCTTCGTGCACCGGCCCTTCTTCGGCAACCGGGAGGACGCGAGCGTGGAGAGCCTGGAGATCGTCAGCGAACCGGGCCTGGTGTCCACCCATCACAAGCTGAAGCCACCGGCCCGGGTGGGCCTGCTGAAGTACATCGTCAAGAGGAAAAGGAGCCACTCCAGCTCCACCCTCACCGGCTACCTTCCCAACATCAACAGGATCGCCCTGGACTTCAACTGGAAGGGCTATCAGTACATCTATTTCGCCAGCAACATCCCCGTCGACGACCACACCACCCTCACCAAGTGGATCGGGGTGCGCAACTTCCTCCCCTATCGCTGGGCCGACGGCAACTCGATCCGCAACACGGTCGACACCTACGAGGAGGACCGGGCCGTGGTGGAAACCCAGCCCCCGGGCCCCTCCTGGAGCACCCAGGGGGATGAGCTGCTGCTGGCCTCCGACCAGCTGATCCTGGCTTACCGGCGCGCCCTGGCCCGGGCCTGCCCGGCCTCCGCCACTGCCCCCACGCCCTGAGATGCAGCCCCCCTCGCCTTGGCCCACCGACTGCTGGTACGCCGTCGGGCTCTCCAGCCAGGTGGGTGCCCAGCCCCTGGCCCACCGCTTCCAGGGCCGGGAGGTGGTGCTGATGCGCGATGGCGGCGGCCGGGTGCTGGCCTTCGATGGCCGCTGCGCCCACCGGGGCTGCTCCCTGGCGGCGGGCTGGGCGACGGGGGACCGCCTGGTCTGCCCTTACCACGGCTGGCAGTACGACGCCCAGGGCAGCTGCGTGCACATCCCGGCCCTGCGGGCCGAGGAATCGATCCCGCGCCAGGCGCGGCTGCGCACCTACCCCACCCGGGAGCGGCACGGATTCGTGTGGCTGTGGCTGGCCGGCCACCAGGCCAGCCCCGATGGCGATGTGCTCCCCATCCCGGAACTGGACGGACTGACCCTGCGGGCCGGCGGTGACATGGCCTACACCTACGCCACCCACTTCACCCGCACGATCGAGAACGGCATCGACCCCACCCACGCCGCCTTCGTGCATGGCAAGAGCATCGGACGGGTGGACCCGGCCACCGACTTCAGCCTGGAGCACTATCCGGTGCAGGTGCAACCCGGCAGCCTTTACGGGCGCATGCCGATCAAGGTCAAGAAGCTCAACGGCCTCACCCGCCTGCTGCTGAAGGGGGACAGCGCCAATGCCTACAAGGAGTACCGCTTCCTGTACCCCAACGTGGTGGTCTCGATCATCCATTTCGGCGCCTTGACCCTGGCGGCGCTGCAGGCCCACGTGCCCGACAACGACGCTGAAACCACCGTCCGGGTCACCAACGGCCGCAACTTCCTCACCGCCACGCCGGTGCTGAACCGGCTGTTCGATCGCATCACCCTGGACACGGGCCTGCAGATCTCCAAGGAGGACGCCGCCGTGATCAGTGAACAGGAGCCCAAACGGGTGACCTTCCGCGGCTCCCACGAGGTGCTGATCGACTCCGACCTGATCCTGGTGGAATACCGGCGGATGATGCGCGAGCGCGCCCGCGTCTGAGGCGCCCTCTTCTGCGCACCAGTTCAGCCGGCGATGTCGACGGGCACCGGCACGGGTTCCCTGATGCCGCGCAGCAGGGGCGCCCCCAGCAGGCAGACCACCGCCTGGAGCAGAAAGCAGAGGGTGGGGGAGAGGTCGTAGAGCACCCCCGCCAGCATCGGACCCAGGGCACTGGCCAGGCCCGTGATCGCCAGCAGGCTGCCCAGCATCACGCCCTGCCGGTTCTCCGGGACCAGCCGCGAGACCAGGCTGCGGGCGGTGGGGATCACGCAGGCCGCCCCCACCGACAGCATCACGGCGGCCGTGACGATCACGACGGCGGCGGCGGCGCCGAAGACCCGGGCCAGGGGGATCAGGGCGATGCCGGCGGCGACCGCCACCAGGCCGTAGATGTTGAGCCGGGCCTCCCCATGGCGCCGCACCAGCGGGCCCGTGAGCGCCACCTGCACGTAGGTGACGGTGAGGCCGACGACCACGAAGATGCCGCTCGACTGCGACGCCGACCAGGAGAACTGATCCTTCAGATAGAGCACCAGCAGGGTGGTGAAGCCGCTGAAGGCGAAATTGAAGCAGCAGAACGCCAGCGCCACCCGATTCGCCTTCGGCAGCGCCAGCAGGGCCATCACCGGGGCCAGGCCGTTGATCTGGGACCACTGGAAGCGGGGCCTGTTCTGGAGCGGCAGGGTCTCCTTGAGGTACAGAAACGCCATCAGGAAGTTGTAGGCCGCCAGGGCGGCGGCCACGAACACCGGAATGCGCATGCCGAATCCCACCAGCGCCCCCCCCAGGGCCGGACCGGCGATGGCCCCGAGGCCGAAGGCCGCGCCGCTGATGCCGAAGTTGCGGGCCCGGTTGGCCGGAGTGGAGATGTCGGAAATGTAGGCCTGGGCCGTGCCCACCGTCGCGGTCGAGACACCGTTGATCGCCCTGGAGAGAAAGATCAGCCCCAGCGTGCCGGCGAGGCCGAACATGAACAGGGACAGGGCGTTGATGGCCACGCACAGGAGGATCACCGGCCTGCGGCCGCAGGCATCACTGAGGGAGCCGATGATCGGTGACGCCAGCACGGAAAAGAGGGTGGCCGTGGAGGCCAGCAACCCCAGGGTGAGTCCGTCGGGAGAGAACTTCTCGAGGATGAAGGGGAGCAGGGGATAGACGATGTTTTCGCCCAGCTTGTCCAGCAACAGGGTGAGAAACACGATCGCCAGAGGACTGCGCAGCTTGCGAATCACTTGCGGATCATGCGGACGGCAGTGTGGGGCGACCCAACCTTGGCGGCGGCGCCAATCTAAGGGGTGTCGCACTCTCGATCGGGACGGTTCGCCTAAGATCCGCTCAGCATCGGCAGAGCATGTCAGTCGCTGGGTCTGTATCTGGGGCCGTATCTGGGGCCTTATCTGGGTCCGCCTCAGAGACATCCCCATCCCAGGTGTCCCAACTGGCTTCGAACTGCTGGTACGCCGTCGCCTCTTCGTTCGCCTTCCGGAAAGGCCCGGTGGCCGTCCCCTTCGCGGGCCACGATTTCGTGCTCTTCCCGGATGCGGAAGGCCGGCCCCGGCTGTTCAGCGACCGTTGCCCCCACCGGGGGGCCTCCCTGGCCCTGGGGCGGCTGGAGGAGGAGGGGTGCCTGCGCTGCCCGTTCCATGGCTGGAAATTCGCCGCCGACGGGACCTGCCTGGAGGCCCCCGCCGAGCCGGCCGGCGCCAGTCCGCCGGCCCGCAGCGCCCTGGTGGGGGAGCGGCCGGCGGTCGAATCCCGGGGCTTCATCTGGATGTGGTGGGGCTCCGGACCGCCCGATCCGGCCCTGCTGCCCGATCTGCCCGTCTTCCCCGACGACGCCTGGGGCCACGTGGAGAGCAGCTTCGACTGGGAGACCCACTACAGCCGGGTGATCGAGTCCAACCTCGACAATTCCCATGCCTACTGGGTGCACAAGAGCACCTTCGCCAGCCAGGATTCACCCCTGTCGGTTCCCGTTGATCTCCGCAAGGAGGATCGGATGATCGCCGCCACGGTGAGCTTCGAGCTGCCGGTGAAGGGGGCCCTGAAGCTGCTGCGCACCCTCTCCGGTCAGAACGGCCCCCTCTGCGCCACCACCACCTTCAGCTTCTATTACCCCAACCTCAACATCGTCGACACCAGCATCGGCGACCAGCTGCGTTTCATCTTCTTCAACGCCAGCCTGCCCCAGAGCGACACCCACACCCTCGCCCGCTGGGTGAAGTATTCCAAACGCAAGCGCTGGCGGCTGCCCGGCAGCGAAGCCCAGTCGATCGCCATCTCGCGCACCATTTTCGAGGAGGACCACGGGGTGGTGCGCAGCCAGCGCCCGACCCCCGTCCCCCTGGATCTCACCCAGGAGCGGCATGTGGCCTCCGACATCCTTTCGATCGAATACCGCCGCATGCACCGCCGCTGGCTGAGCGCGGAACCGGCGGCTACCATGGCGCGCCCGGAGCCCCTCGGTTCGTGACGGAAGCGCCGCACGTCGACAGGCTCCAGGGCCTGCAGCGCTTCTGGCGGGAGCGTGCCTGGGGCAGCGGCCGCCAGAAGCTGGCGACGGTGTCGGTGCTGGCCGTGCTGGGGCTGGCGGGCTGGCAGCTGAGCCACCGCCCGGCTCCACCGCCGCTGCCCCTGGCGCCCCGGGCCGTGACCGCCCTCGGACGGCTCACCCCCCAGGGGGGCGTCGTGTCCCTGTCCACCGCCTCGGGCAACAGCGGGGGCTCGGAGGTGGTCGACAAGTGGCTGGTCTCCGAGGGGGCCACCATCCGCCGCGGCCAGCTGCTGGGCTTCCTCAGCAGCTGGGCCAGCCTGCGCAAGGGGGTCGTTCAGGCCGAAAGCCAGCTGGCCCTCAGCGAGGCCAAGCTGGCCCAGGTCGATGCGGGGGCGCGCCAGGGGGCCCGGGCCAAGGCCGAAGCGGATCTCAAGGCCGAGCAGGTGGTGATTCCCTACCTCAAGATCAGCCAGCAGAAGAGTGTGGAGCTGTTCAAGGCCGGGGCGATCTCCGAGGAGGAACTCGGCAAGGCCGATGCGGCCCTCGCCCAGGGCCAGGCCAACATTCAGGCCCTCAAGGGCACCCTCTACGACAACCTCACCGTCCGCCCGGTCGACCGGCAGGTGGCCGTCGCCGACGTGGCGGTGGCCAAGGCCAACCTGGCCCAGGCCCGCAGCCAGCTCAGGAACGCCGAGATCCGCTCCCCCCTCGACGGCAAGCTGCTGCGGATCTACAGCTGGCCGGGCATGAAGGAAACCGACCAGGGGCTCGCCCAGATCGGCCAGGTCGGGGCCATGCAGGTGTGGGCCCAGGTGTTCCAGAGCGACATTCCCCAGGTGCGCCCCGACCAGCCGGTGGAGATCTGGCCGGAGAGCGGCGGCTTCAGCGGCAGGCTCCAGGGCCGGGTGCAGGAGATCACCGGGGAGGTCTCCGACCGCGACCTGTTCAGCGTCAATTCCAATAACAACGTCAATGCCCGGGTGGTGCTGGTGAAGATCGGCCTGAGCCCCGCCGACTCCGCCCGCCTCGCCAGGCTCAGCGGGCTGAACGTGAACGTCCGCTTCCTGCCGTGATCGGCCGCTCCCTGAGGCGCAGCCTGGGCGATCTGCCGGTGGCCTGGCTGCAGCTGAAACGCCAGCCGATCCGTTACCTGGTGGCCGTCACCGGCATCGGCTTCGCCGCCCTGCTGATGTTCATGCAGCTGGGCTTCCAGTCGGGCCTGCTGACCAGCGCCACCACCTTCTACCAGGCCCTGATCACCGATCTGGTGGTGATCAGCCCCGGCACCCGCGACAGCGGCGCCTTCCAGCAGTTCCCCCAGTCCCAGCTCTATCAGTCGCTGGGCGTGCCGGGGGTGAGCGATGTCATCCCCGTCTATGTCGCCAATGTGAACGCCCAGCAGATGGGTGGGATCAAGCCCACCAGCCTGCGCCTGATCGGCTTTGATCCCGACCAGCAGATTCTCGATCTGGCGCCGGTGCGCGAGCAGATCGACCGCATCCGCACCCCGGGCTACGTGCTCTTCGATGCGGCCGGCAACAGCAACACCGGCCCGGTGGCGGCGGCGGTGAAGGCCCAGGGGAGCCAGACGATGATCCTCTCCGACTACTCCAAGACCTTCCGGGTGGTGGGCCTGTTCCGCCTCGGCTCCACCTTCGCCGCCGACAGCAACCTGATCAGCAGCGACACCACGGCCCTGCAGCTCGCCTACAAGCAGATCAACGAGGGCGAGATCTCCATGGGCCTGATCCGCGTCAGCGATCCGGCCGCCATCGCCCCCGTCCAGCGCCACCTGCGGGCCCTCTACGGCAGTCAGCTGCAGGTGTTCACCAAGCCGGAACTGATCGCCAACGAGCAGAACTACTGGAACACCAGCTCCTCCTTCGGCATCATCTTCGGCTTCGGCACGATCATGGGCCTGCTGGTGGGGGGGGTGATCGTCTATCAGGTGCTGTACACCGATGTCAGCGACCACCTGCACGAGTACGCCACCCTCAAGGCCCTGGGCTTCCGCAACCGTTTCCTGCTGCTGCTGGTGCTGCAGGAGGCCTCGATCCTGGCGATCTCCTCCTTCGTGCCCGCCCTGGTGGCGAGCGCCGCCCTCTATGCCTTCCTCACCGCCGTCTCCGGCATCCAGATCGTCATGACCACCGGCAAGACCGTGCTGGTGTTCAGCCTCACCATCGGCGTCTGCGCCGTGGCGGCCGCCATCGCGCTCAACAAGCTGCGGGATGCGGATCCGGCCAGCGTCTTCTGATCCCCCGATGCTGCCTGTCGTCGCCGAGAATCTGCGCCACGCCTACGGGGAAGGTCCGCTGCGCAGCGAGATCCTGCACGGGATCAGCTTCACGGTGAACCCCGGCGAGATCACCCTGCTGGTGGGGCCCTCCGGCAGCGGCAAGAGCACCCTGCTCACCCTGGTGGGGGCCCTGCGATCGGTCCAGGAGGGCTCCCTGCGGGTGCTGGGCAGTGAGGTGCGGCGCTCCAGCGAGCGGATGCGGGTGGAGATCCGCCGCCGCATCGGCTTCATTTTCCAGAGCCACAACCTGGTGGCCTCCCTCACCAGCCTGCAGAACGTGGCGCTCGTGCTGCAGCTGAGCGAGCCGGACCCCGAGCGGCGCCGACACCGGGCCACCGCCCTGCTCGAGGCGGTGGGTCTGGGCCATCGGCTGCACCACTTCCCCTCCGAGCTCTCCGGCGGCCAGCGGCAGCGGGTGGCCATCGCCCGCGCCCTCGCCCCCGAGCCCGATCTGGTGCTGGCGGACGAGCCCACCGCCTCCCTCGACAGCACCTCCGGCCAGGAGGTGGTGGCCCTGCTGGGCGACCTCTGCCGCAAGCGGGGCAGTTCCGTGCTGCTGGTGACCCACGACCTGCGCCTGCTCGATGACGCCGATCGCATCTGGGCCATCGAAGATGGCAGGGTCGAACCCTGGAAGGGGTCCCATTGAGTCCCCCGCCGTCAGGCCCCATGCCCGTCCCAGCCCCGGCCGATGCCGGCACGATCTTCCCGGCGGACTGGCTGGGCACCTGGTCGTGGCAGGGGCAGTCGATCAGCTACGTGACCCGCCCATCGGCGCTTCCGGAGGCGACCGGGGCACTGCCCGCGCTGCTGATCCACGGCTTCGGCGCCTGCAAGGAGCACTGGCGCCACAACCTGCCGGCACTGGCCGGCCGGCGCCCGGTGTACGCCATCGACCTGGTGGGTTTCGGGGCCAGCAGCAAGCCCCCCTCCCGGCTCGAGGATGAGCCGGAGGACGGGCTGGCGCTCCGCTACGGCATCGACCTCTGGGCCGACCAGGTGGCCGCCTTCGTGCGGGAGGTGGTCGGCACGCCGGTGCAGCTGGTGGGCAATTCGATCGGGGGCGTCGTGGCCCTGGCCGCCGCCGCCAGGCTCGGTGATGACGCCCGCCAGGTGATCCTGATCGACTGCGCCCAGCGCAGCCTCGACGACCGCCGCCTGAGCGAGCAGCCCCCGCTGCGCCGGATCGGCCGGCCCCTGCTCAAGCGCCTGGTGCGCCAGCGCTGGCTCACGGGCCGCCTGTTCCGCTGGGTGGCCAATCCGGCTGTGATCCGCCGGGTGCTGGGCGCCGCCTACCCCTCCGGCGCCGGCATCGACGACCAGCTGGTGCAGCTGCTGCTGACCCCGGCCCGCAGCCCCGGCGCCGAGGAGAGCTTCCGGGGGTTCATCAACCTGTTCCGCGACCGGCTCGCCCCGGACCTGCTGGCGGAACTGCCCGGCCCGGTCCGGCTGCTCTGGGGGGAGGCGGATCCGTGGGAGCCGGTGGCCGAGGCCCGGCGCTGGGCGGAGGCCTTCGCCTCCATCCACGACCTGCGCATCCTGGGCGGCCTCGGCCACTGCCCCCACGATGAGAATCCCTCCCGGGTGAACCCGGTGCTGGAGGAGTGGCTGGCCCTGGCGGATCAGGCCTGAGACGGCGCCGACGGTGTGGTGGCGCCCAGGCGGGTGCGCCAGCGCTGACGGTCGGGATCCCAGCCCAGCCAGCCCCGCTGCTGCAGAAGGGCCCGCAGGTCGGCCGGCTTCTGCCCGGGGGCAGCTGCCGCCGCACAGCCGGCGTCGAGCTCGGCCTCCGTCAGACCGGCCCGCAGGCCCGTGGTCAGCAATCGGCGCAGGGCGGCGGGCTCAAGCGCCACCAGCCGGGCCATCGTCAGGGGCCCCTCCGGCAGGGCCGGAGGCAGGGGGCCGTCGGCGCCGGCACGGACGTCGGCGTCATTGCCGTTGTCGTTGGCGGGGCCGTTGTCGTTGGCGGGGCCGTTGTCGTTGGCGGGCTCAGAGGAGCGCATCGGCAAGGTCGGCAGCGAGCTGGGTCACTCCGGTGCTCCAGGGGTGGGAGGGGACATCCACCAGGGCCAGGCTGCCACTGGCGATGGTGAGCAGGTCATCGCTGAGGGGCAGGATCGCTCCGACCGGAATGCCGTAGCTCTGGGCCACCCGGGCGCGCACCTGTTCGGCATCGAAATGGGGCGGCAGCTTGTTCACCACGAGGCGGGCTTCCGGCACCATCAGTCTCTGGGCCACCTCGATCGCCACGGCGGTGCCGAGGTAGTCCTGCTGATCGGGGCGCATCACCATCACCAGGCAGTCGGAGATGGCGGTGGACAGCAGGGTCTCCTCGTTGATCCCGGGGTGGGTGTCCACGATCAGCAGATCCAGCCGCTGGCTCTGTCCCAGGCTGAACAGGGCATCGTTGAGCCGCTCGACTTCATAGCCTTCCCGCAGCAACCGGGCGATCCGGTCGCCCTCCATGGCGGCTGGCACCAGGAGAATCCTCCCCTTGCCACCTGCCAGCGAGGCAGGTGTGACGTCATAGGAGCACTTTTCAATCGGAATCGAGCCCTGAAGATGATCATTGAGCGTATGGGATTCCGGCCCTGCCGTGAACCCGAACAGCACATGGATTCCTGGTGAAGCCAGATCGGTGTCGAAGACGCCGACCCTGAGCCCTCGGGCTGCGAAAGCGGCCGCCAGATTCGCCGAGAGGTTGGATTTTCCCGTTCCACCGCGAAAGGAATGGACGGAAAGGATCCTGGTCATGAAGCGATCCATCTCACGGACGTGGGAAAATCATAGGCATGGCGTTGCAGGCCCTTTTGACGATTCGCCAACGGCTCGCCGGGCAGCCGCAGAGGACAGTGGGAGTGAGGAAGGGGCGCCCCCTGCGCCTCTCCGTGCGGCTGATGATCCTGGGGATCAGCGGCCCGCTCGTGAGCCTGGCGATCTTCCTGGCGCTCGCCACCATCGGCTCGATCCGCCTGGCCCAGAAGGCCCGGATCGAGATCAGCACGATGTTCGATCACGACAACCTCTCCTCCCTGGCGGTCACCACCTCCATCATCCGGAAGTCGGCCGAGGAGTTCAGCCGGGTCATCCGTGAGGACTCCAAGGACCTGCGCAGGGCCCTGGCGCCGTTGCGGATGGACACCGAAGGCCGCCTGTCCTGGAAGGGCCGGCCCCTGGCGCGGGAGCAGGCCCCCGCCCTGCTCAACAATCAGCTGCGGCTCCCCCTGGCCCTGCTGCGGGAGCGGGCCGCCGTCTACTACCGCGACCCCAGCGGCACCTGGCGCCGGCTCACGGGCATCACCAGCCAGGGCCTGGCCCTGGAGCCCGGCGCACCGGCCCTGCCCGCCACGGTGGACGACTTCGAACACCTCTTCAAGGGCGCTCCGGCCGCGCAGACGAGTCGCAGCGCCATGCTGCAGCTGGATGGGGAATGGCGGATGGCCCGGCTGACCGTCCTTTCGGGTCGCCAGCCCGGCGAAGGCCACCTGGCCCTGCTGGTGGACGTCAGCACCCAGGCCGCCTCCAAGCTCCTCGCCGCCGGCTCCAGCCTCTTCCCCGCCGAGACCCACCAGGCGGCCTTCTTCGGCATCACCCCCACCGGGGGCCTGTACTGCAGCTACCAGACCGAGGACACCCAGGCCTGCGTCGACCTGGCCCTGGCCCTGCGGCAGAACGGTGGCATCCCGGATCCACGCACCCTGGGCCACAGCCAGCCCTTCGAGCGCAGGGCCATGGTCCGGCCCCCAGGCACCGACACCCCCGTGATGCAGCACCTCTACATCGCCGCCTTCCCGGAGTGGAACTGGCTGGCGGTCGTGTCCGTGGAGGAGGAGGCCCTGGCGGATGCCCTCCTGCCGATGCAGGAGGCCAAGGACGAGATGGTCCGCCGCCTGGTGGTCCTCACCCTGATCCTGATCAGCGCCAGTGGCGTCGCCGCCTGGCTGATCGCGCGCGGCATCCGACGGGAGCTGCGGGAGCTGGCGACCGCCGCCGATGCCATCGCCGACGGCAAGGATCATCAGGCCCTCACCTACCCGGCGGACGACGCCATCGGCCGGCTGGTGCGGGCCTTCAACCGGATGTCGGGGGCCGTGGCCGACCGGGAGAACTCCCTGCGGGACCAGATCCGACAGATGGAGATCAACATCAACGCCAGCGAGCTGCAGGGTCAGGTCTGCTCGATCCTCAACGACCCGGGCTTCGAGCAGCTCAGTGCCCGGGCCCGGGCCATGCGCCAGCGGCGGCTGGAGCAGATCAGCGCATCTGGGCCATCCGCGTCGGCAGACGCAGGGTCTGCAGGGGATCGCCCACCGCCTGGAGAAGGCCGGGATCGGGCTGAACCGGCAGGCCGCTCGAGCGGCTGAGCTGCACCAGGGTGTCGTTGTAGGTGGCCAGGTTCTGGATGTAGGAGCTCACCGCCTGGCTGATTTCCTGCTGGGCCTGCACCACATCGGTGATCGTGCCGTAGCCGGCGTTGAAGCGCAGGGTCTGGAGGCGCAACGCCCCGTTGGCCGCCTTGATCCGTTCGGCACCGGCCAGCACGATGCTGCGGCCGGAGCGGGCCTGGGCCACCAGGGACTGGACCTCGCTGCGCACCTTCAGGAGGGTGGCGCTGTAGGTCTCGGCGGCGGCCGCCGCCTGACGGCGGGCGGCGGCGGCGTTCATGCGGGCCTGGCCGCCGTCGAAACCCGTGAACGTCAGCTGCAGCAGGGCCGATCCGTTCCATTCGTCGGAACGGGCATTGGGCACGAACGGCGGGCCCTGGTTGAGGTAACCCACCCCCTTCGTCCAGTACAGGGACGTGATCAGCTGCAGGGTGGGGCGGTAGGTGGCCAGGTAGATCTGGGCCTGGGCCTCGTTCGTCTTGACGGCCAGCAGCTGCTGCTCCAGCACCTTGCGGTAGGCGAGGCTGGCCGTGATCGAGTCGTCGAGGGAATGGCCCCAGGCGCCGAGGGGCGCGAAGGGCGTGGCGGGCGTGAGGGCCTCGGGGCTGGGGGTGGCCAACAGCTCGGCGAGGTTGGCCCGGGCCGTCTCCACCTGCTGCTCGGCGGCCAGCAGGGCCTGGCGATCGGCCAGCAGAACGGTCTGCTGCTTGAAGACCTCCAGGCGGGAGGCCACCCCCATCTGCACCCGCGTCTGGGCGAGGCGATAGAGGAGCTCGTCGTTCTCGACGATCTGGCGGCCGGTCTGGACGGCGGCCAGGGCCCGCTGCAGGTCGATGTAGGCCGACTGGGTCTTGAGGCGCTGGTCGCGGCGGGTGATCACGTAGGTGTCGGCCGCCTGGCGGACCAGGTACTTGCTCTGCCAGATCGTGGCCGACCGGGTGGGATCGATCAGGTTCCAGGTGGTGTCGATCTGGCCGATCGCCTGGAAATAGCTGGCCTCGAACACCCTCTCACTGCTGAGACCGGAACCCGAGATGGGGAAGCCTGCGGAGGCGCTGAAGGGGTAGTTGTAGAAGGTCTTGGAGGCGTAGGGCCCGCCGTTGAGGCTGAGGTTGAGGGTCGGCCACCAGCTGGCGTAGGCGGCGCCGAGGCTGTTCTGGGTGGCCACCAACGACTGATAGGCGGAGCGCACCACGGGATTCCGGTCCACGGCCCAGGCCGCCGCCTGCTCCATGGTCAGGGCCCCCAGGAGGTCGGGCGGCAGGGGGGGCAGACGGTCGCCGGTGGGCATCGGGCCGGGCCAGCCGGCCCCCAGGCCCTCCACGGCCTTCACCTCGGGCGGACTGACGGTGGCGGGCAGGGACTGGGCCAGGGCCGGGTCCGGCAGCGCCAGCCCGGCGCTGATGACGTTGGCGACGGCGGCGGCGAGGGTGCGGCTGAGGCGGAGGCTGAGGCGGTGGGCCTGGCGGATGGGGCGCCGCTTCATCGCGTCTGGGCGATCACATAGGAGAGGGGGAGATCCAGCAATTTGCCGACCCGGGGCACGAAGGCGCGGTGATTGAAGACGTCATAATCCAACCTCTCGATGACATCAAGGATCCCCCGATACAGCCGCAGCGATGCCCACACCGGCCAACGGGCATCGGGAGCCAGCCAGCGCACGCCGGCCTCCGAGCGGTTGAACCAGTCCCGGGCCCGCTCCAGCTGGAACCGCATCAGCGCCTGCCAGTTCTCATTGAGCCGGCCGGCCATCAGATCGGCCTCGGAGTAACCGAACCGGTCGAGATCCTCCTGGGGCAGGTAGATGCGACCGCGGCCGCGGTCCTCACCCACATCCCGCAGGATGTTGGTGAGCTGGTTGGCGATGCCCAGGGCCACGGCCGCTTCCGAGGTGTCGGGCCGCTCGCTCCAGGGGGCGGAGGTGTAGGCCGCATCGACCCCCATCACCTCCTGGGTCATCAGACCCACCGTGCCCGCCACCCGGTAGCAGTAGAGCTGGAGATCGGAGAAGCTGGCGTAGCGGTCGCGCAGCACATCCATCCGCTGCCCCTCGATCATGTCGAGGTAGGCCTGCAGGGGCTGGGGGAAGCGCTCGATCGTGTCCAGCATCACCCGGTCGAGGCCATCGACGGCATGGCCGGCGAACAGGGCGCGGGTGCGCTCCTCCCAGGCATCGAGTCGCTCCAGCAGCACCTCGGCCGACAGCGTCTGGGCCTGGGCGCTGTCCATCAGTTCGTCGGTGCGGCGGCACCAGACGTAGATCGCCCAGATGGCCCGGCGCTTGGCCGGCGGCAGCAGCATCGTGCCGAGGTAGAAGGTCTTGGCCCACTGCGCCGTCTCCTGTCGGCAGGATTCGTAGGCCTCCTCCAGATCGGAGGCGTGGTCGAGGGGCAGCGGGGCCAGCACACTCACACCGTCGCCAGGCTCTGGGCGGGGGCCGGACCCTGGCCGCTGCCGGAAAGGCGGGCGTCAACGGCGGCGGCACAGAGCTTGCCGCTCAGCACCGCCCCCTCCATCGAGGCCAGGTAGCGCTGCATGGTGAAGCAGCCGGCCAGGAAGAAGTTCGGGATGGGGGAGTCCTGGGAGGGCCGCAGCTGCTGGCAGCCCGGCACGGTCTTGTAGACGGAGAGGGGAGTCTTGACGACCACCGACTTGCGGAGCACGGCCGGGGTGTCGCCGGTGAAGTGGATGGGGAACAGACGCTTGAGCTCCTCCATGGTGGCGGCCACGATCTCCGCATCGGGGCGACCGATCCAGTCGGCGGCCGGGGCGAACACCAGCTCCAGCATGGAGCGGTCGGGATCCGCATACTCCCGGCAGGTGTTGCTCATGTCGGCGTAGACGCTGAGCAGGTCGGAGCGGCTGAACAGCAGGTGGTCGATGTCCGTGAGCTTGCGGTCGAACCAGAGATGGATGTTGATCACCGGCACCCCCCGCAGGCCCTCGAGCTTGCTGAAGTAGGGCAGTTGCTTCCAGGGCTCCGGCAGCAGCAGCTTGAGCGGATCGACGGGCATGGCGCTCACATAGGCGTCGGCCTGGACCTCCCGCTCGGGCCGCCCCTTGATGCCGCCGATGCGGAAGCCGGTCACGGCGCCATCCTTGTCGATGCGGATCTCCCGGAGCGGCGATTCCAGATGCACCTCACCGCCGCGGGCCTCGATGTAGTCGACCATCGGCTGACAGAGCCGCTCCGGCGGATTGCCGTCGAGGAAGGCCATCTTGGAGCCGTCCGTCTCCTGGAGAAAGCGGTTGAGGGCGGTGAGGACCACCGTGCTGGAGATCTCTTCGGGGTTGATGAAGTTGAGCGCCTTGCTCATGGCGAGAAAGACTTCATCGTTGACGCGCTCCGGGATATTGTGAATCCGCAGCCATTCACTCCAGCTGTACTTGTCGCATTCCTCCACATAGGCCTGGCCGCGCAGCATGGCCGGCACCAGACCGAGGCCGAAGGCGATCTTCTCCGGCCAGGTCAGCATGTCGTTGTTGCCCAGGATCGCGGCCACCCCGTTGAGCGGCGCCGGCAGATCAGGGAAATCGAAGCGGCTGTAGGTGCCGGGCACCTCCTTCTGGTTGAAGATCATCGAGTGGGACTTCCACTGCAGACGATCCTCGATGTCCAGTTCGGCAAAGAGTTGGCGCATGTTGCGATAGGCGCCGAAGAAGATGTGCAGGCCGGTTTCGTACCAGTCGCCGTCGTCGTCCTGCCAGGCCGCCACCTTGCCGCCCAGCACGTCTCTGGCTTCGAGCACGATCGGGGTGTGGCCGGCGTCGCAGAGATATTTGGCGCAGGACAGGCCGGCCAGACCGGCCCCGGCGATGACAACCCGCATGTCGTACCCGAGATCAGCAGCAACCTTATCGGGCCTTCCAGGGCAGGGGCGACCGGCGCCGGGGAGCCGCGGCGACGGAATCGGCCGCCGACCTACCTAAAGTTGGAGCAGCACCCAATGGGTGCCACCCCCTTCTGCCGATCCCCGCCCCCGAGGCCGAGCCCATGGTCGAGACGCTGCTCAAGTCCACCACCCGCCACATCCGACTGTTCACGGCGCGGGTCGAGAACGACGACCTCGTCCCCGACCCGGACCAGCTCACCCTCGACATCGATCCCGACAACGAGTTCCTCTGGGACGAGGCGGCCCTCGAGAAGGTGCGCGCCCGCTTCCGGGAGCTGGTGGCGGCCCAGGCCGGCCAGGAACTGAGCGACTACAGCCTGCGCCGCATCGGCTCCGAGCTGGAGGGTCTGGTGCGCCAGATGCTCCAGGCCGGTGAGGTGAGCTACAACCCCGAGGCCCGGGTGCTCAATTACTCGATGGGCCTGCCCCGCAGCCCCGAAACCCTGTGACCCGCTCCCGCAGCAGCGCCGGCCGGCCCGAACCGGGCGGCTACGCGCCCCGACCCGACCGCTACGAGCCGCGCACCGACCGCCGCTCCGACCGCTACGACGACCGGAGCGATCGCTTCTCCACCGGCTATGGCGGCCGGGAGGATCCCCGCTACGGCACCCCGGGCCGCCGCGGCAGCAACGGCGGCGGCGGCCGGCCCCCCGCCGGCAACGGCGGTGGCCCCTCCGGTGGCGGTCCCGCCATCCAGCTGAACGTGGCCACGGTGGCGGTGCTGGCGGGCGTGCTGGTGGTGGGCATCGGCATCGGCAGCGCCGTGACCAGCACCACCCAGGGGAACCAGGGCAACATCGCCAGCGCCCAGCAGCTCGACATGGCGGTGCCCGACCCCGAGTTCTGCAAGCAGTGGGGCGCCAGCGCCTTCGTGATGGACATCGAGCTGTACACCACGATGAACCCGAGCAGCAGCTTCGTGACCCAGCCCACGCTCCAGCCCGGCTGCGTCATCCGCCGGGAGAACTGGTCGGTGCTGCAGAAGGAGGGGGCCGTGACCGCCGAGCAGATGCGCCAGTGCAAGCAGCGCATGAACACCTTCGCCTACATCGGCTCGGTGCGTGACAAGCCGATCGTGCGCTGCGTCTACCAGACCGACATCACCGGCAACAAGTTCCAGACCCGGGGCGTGGCCGGCGCCGCCGACGACGCCGTCGGCATCACACCGGAGGCCGATCAGTTCTGACGCCGTTGCGCTCGGCCAGCCCCGGCGCGGTCTGCACCTGACGCAGGGGGCTGTCCGGGCTGGCGAACACCGGCAGCACCTCGCGGCGGAAGGCGTCGGCGGCCCGCGAGCAGTAGCGGGCCGGGTGGGTGATCAGCTTCAGCTGGCGCCGCACCATCAGGTCGGACACCTGGGGCCTGTGCAGGGTGCCGGCGGCCAGTTCCCGCTCGATCGACACCACCGGCAGGAACGCCGCCCCCAGGCCCGCCTGAACGGCGTTCTTGATGGCCTCGAAGGAGTTCAGCTCCATCTCGATCTTGAGCCGCTGCACATCCAGCTTGGAGCGGCTGAGCAGCTGGTCCACCATCTTGCGGGTGGTGGACTGGGCATCGAGGCAGACGAAGCCGAGGCGGTAGAGGTCGTCCTTGGTGAGCTCGGGCAGGCGGGAGAGGGGGTGCTTGGGGGGCAGCACCAGGGCCAGTTCGTCGTTGGCGTAGGGCACCACCTGCAGCAGGTCGTTGAGATCCGCCGGCAGTTCGCCACCGATGATCGCCAGGTCGATCTGGCCGTTGGCCACGCTCCAGCCGGTGCGGCGGGTGCTGTGCACCTGCAGCTGCACCGCCACGTCCGGGTACTTCTGGCGGAACAGGCCGATCATGCGGGGCATCAGATAGGTGCCCGTCGTCTGGCTCGCCCCCACCACCAGGGAGCCGCCGCGCAGGTTGTGGAGATCGTCGAGGGCCCGGCAGGCCTCCTGGCACTGGCTCAGGATCCGGTCGCAGTAGCTGAGCAGCAGGTGGCCGGCTTCGGTGAGCTGGGCCTTGCGGCCGCCGCGGTCGAACAGGGAGACGTCGAGCTGCTTCTCCAGGTTCTGGATCTGCAGGCTCACCGCCGGCTGGGTGACATAGAGGCTGTCGGCCGCCTTCTTGAAGCTGCCCTCACTGGCGATGGCGCGCAGGATGCGCAGCTGGTCAAGGGTGAAAGGCAGATCTGCCATGGGTCGGGGAGGCCGCGGGGGGACCGTTCGCCGGAGCCGGCAGGCCGTGCGGAACTCTAGGGGGCTCTCCCCGTGGCAAGAATCGACCTGTCACATCCGCCACCGGCCGCCGCTCACCATGCCCTCGCTCCCCCTGGTTCCGGCGGGTCCGCAGCACAGCAGCGTGGTGATGCTGGCCCTGCTGGTGGTCTTCGCCCTGATCCACAGCGGCGGGGCCTCCCTGCGGGCCTGGGGGGAGGAGCGGATCGGGGCCCGGCTCTGGCGCCTGCTGTTCGCCGGCCTCAGCATCCCCTCGGCGGTGGTGGTGGTCGGCTACTTCCTCGCCCACCGCTACGACGGGGTCCGGCTCTGGAACCTGCAGGACCAGCCCTGGGTGGTGCCGGTGGTCTGGACCGGCACGGCCATCAGCTTCCTGTTTCTCTATCCGGCCACCTACAACCTGCTGGAGATCCCGGCCGTGCTCAGGCCCCAGGTGCGGCTCTACGCCACCGGGATCATCCGGGTGAGTCGCCATCCCCAGGCCGTGGGCCAGGTCCTCTGGTGTGCCACCCACCTGCTCTGGATCGGCACCAGCTTCACCCTGGTGGCCTGCGTGGGGCTGATCGGCCACCACCTGTTCGCCGTCTGGAACGGGGACCGGCGCCTGCGCAACCGCTTCGGGGCCGCCTTCGAGGAGCTGCGGGCCTCCACCTCGGTGCTGCCCTTCGCCGCCGTGCTGGACGGTCGCCAGAGGCTGGTGGCGGCGGAATTCCTGCGGCCCTCCCAGCTGGGCATCGCCATCGCCATCGGCGTCCTCTGGTGGGCCCACCGCTGGATCGGCCTCGGCGCCACCAGCTTCTCGCGCACGGGCCTCGCCCACTGGCTGGGCTGAAGCCGCCAGCGGCCGGCGGGGGTCGATGGGCAGGCCCCCACAGAGCCGGGGCCAGGCCGACGGGCCTGCCTAAACTCGCGCCAACAGAGCCCCCAGGATGCCCGCCGCTTCCGAACTTGCCTGGCTGATCCCGGTGCTGCCCCTGCTGGGGGCCTGCCTCACCGGCCTGGGGCTGATCACCTTCAACCGCACCGTCAACCGCCTGCGCAAGCCGGTGGCGCTGCTGCTGATCACCACCGTCGGCATGGCCGCGGTGCTGAGCTTCGCGATCCTGGCCGAACAGCTGGCTGGAGCCGGGGCCACCGAGGTCCTGTTCGACTGGGCCGGCGCCGGCACGTTCCACCTGCAGATGGGCTTCCGCGTCGACGCCCTCGGGGCGGTGATGCTGTCGCTGGTCACCACCATCGCCCTGCTGGTGATGGTCTATTCCGACGGCTACATGGCCCACGACAAGGGCTATGTCCGCTTCTTCACCTACCTGGCCCTGTTCAGCAGCTCGATGCTGGGCCTGGTGATCAGCCCCAACCTGCTCGAGATCTACGTCTTCTGGGAGCTGGTGGGCATGTGCTCCTACCTGCTGGTGGGCTTCTGGTACGACCGCGACGCCGCCGCCAATGCCGCCCAGAAGGCCTTCGTGGTCAACCGGGTCGGCGACTTCGGCCTGCTGCTGGGAATCCTCGGCCTGTTCTGGGCCACCGGCAGCTTCGGCTTCGAGGAGATCGGTGAGCGGCTCTCTGCCGCCGTGGCCGGCGGTGGCCTGCCCACCGGGGTGGCGGTGCTGCTCTGCCTGCTGGTGTTCATGGGCCCGATGGCCAAGTCGGCCCAGTTCCCCCTGCATGTGTGGCTGCCCGACGCCATGGAGGGCCCCACCCCCATCTCGGCCCTGATCCACGCCGCCACCATGGTGGCGGCCGGCGTCTTCCTGGTGGCCCGTCTCCAGCCGGTCTACGAGCCCTTTCCGCAGGTGCAGCTGGTGATCGCCGTGATCGGCACCATCACCCTGTTTCTGGGGGCCACCATCGCCCTCACCCAGATGGATCTGAAGAAGGGGCTGGCCTACAGCACCGTCTCCCAGCTCGGCTACATGATGCTGGCCATGGGCTGCGGCGCCCCGGTGGCCGGCATGTTCCACCTGGTCACCCACGCCTTCTTCAAGGCGATGCTGTTCCTGGGCTCCGGCTCGGTGATCCACGCCATGGAGGAGGTGGTGGGCCATGAACCGGTGCTGGCCCAGGACATGCGCCTGATGGGCGGCCTGCGCCAGTACATGCCCATCACCTCGGCCACCTTCCTGATCGGCTGCATTGCGATCAGCGGCATCCCCCCCCTGGCCGGTTTCTGGAGCAAGGACGAGATCCTCGGCCAGGCCTTCAACAGCTTCCCGCTGCTCTGGGCCATGGGCTTCCTGACCGCCGGGATGACCGCCTTCTACATGTTCCGCCTCTATTTCCTCACCTTCGAGGGCTCCTTCCGCGGCCAGGACGCCGCCATCCGCGCCCAGCTCCTCAGCGCCGCGGGCCAGCCTGCCGGCGGATCCGCCGAGGAGGGCCACCACGACCACGCCGGCCATCCCCACGAGTCGGGCTGGCAGATGGCGGCCCCCCTGGTGGTGCTGGCGGTCCCCTCGGTGCTGATCGGCCTGCTGGGCACCCCCTGGAACAGCCGCTTCGGCCTTCTCGTCGATCCCGCCGAGGCCATGGAGGCCGCCGAGCATTTCCGCTGGGGTGAGTTCCTGCCCCTGGCGGGCGCCTCGGTGGCCATCTCCAGCCTCGGCATCGGCCTGGCGGTGCTCGCCTACGCCCTGCACCGCATCGATCTCGGCACCGCCGTGGCGGGGCGCTTCCCCGCCATCAACCGGTTCCTGGCCAACAAGTGGTATCTCGATGCCATCAACGACAAGCTGTTCGTGCAGGGCAGCCGCCGGCTGGCCCGCCAGGTGCTCGACGTCGACTCCAAGGTGGTGGACGGGGTGGTGAACCTCACCGGCCTGCTCACCCTGGGCAGCGGCGAGGGCCTCAAGTACTTCGAGACCGGCCGGGTCCAGTTCTATGCCCTGATCGTCTTCGGCGGCGTCATCGGCCTGGTGCTGCTGTTCGGGGCCTTCGGCTGAGCCCTTCTGTGTGTGACAACGCCCATCCGCAGGGTGGGTAGGAGGCCTGGATTTCTACACTCCGGCCAGATGGACAGCACCGTTCTGTGCCCTTTCCCTGGCTGAGCACCGCGATTCTGTTCCCGATCGGTGCCGCGCTTCTGATCCCCTTCGTGCCCGACAAGGGCGACGGCCGGCAGGTCCGCTGGTACGCCCTCGGCGTCGCCCTCACCACCTTCCTGGTCACCGTGGGGGCCTACCTGCGCGGCTACGACCCCGCCGACCCCGGCCTGCAGCTGGTGGAGCGGGTGCAGTGGCTGCCCGATCTGGGCCTGGCCTGGTCGGTGGGGGCCGACGGCCTGTCGATGCCGTTGATCCTGCTCACCAGCTTCATCACCTCCCTGGCCTGCCTGGCGGCCTGGCCGGTGACCTTCAAGCCCAGGCTCTTCTATTTCCTGCTCCTGGCCATGGACGGCGGTCAGATCGCCGTCTTCGCCGTGCAGGACATGCTGCTCTTCTTCCTGGCCTGGGAGCTGGAGCTGCTGCCGGTGTACCTGCTGCTGGCCATCTGGGGCGGCAAGAAGCGCCAGTACGCCGCCACCAAGTTCATCCTTTACACGGCCGGCAGCTCCCTGTTCATCCTCCTGGCCGGCCTGGCGATGGCCTTCCACGGCGGCGGGGCCCCCAGCTTCGAGTACACCGTGCTGGCGGCCAAGGAGTTCGGCACCGGCTTCCAGGTGCTCTGCTACGCCGCCCTGCTGATCGCCTTCGGCGTCAAGCTGCCGGTGGTGCCCCTGCACACCTGGCTGCCCGATGCCCACGGTGAGGCCACCGCGCCGGTGCACATGCTGCTGGCGGGCATCCTGCTCAAGATGGGCGGCTATGCGCTGCTGCGCTTCAACGTCCAGCTGCTGCCGGAGGCCCACGTCCAGTTCGCCCCCCTGCTGGTGATCCTGGGGGTGGTGAACATCATCTACGCCGCCCTCACCTCCTTCGCCCAGCGCAACCTCAAGCGCAAGATCGCCTACAGCTCGATCAGCCACATGGGCTTCGTGCTGATCGGCATCGGCAGCTTCAGCGCCCTGGGCACCAGCGGCGCCATGCTGCAGATGATCAGCCATGGCCTGATCGGCGCCAGCCTGTTCTTCCTCGTGGGCGCCACCTACGACCGCACCCACACCCTCCAGCTCGACGAGATGGGCGGCGTGGGCCAGAAGATGCGCAAGATGTTCGCCCTCTGGACCGTCTGCTCCCTGGCCTCCCTGGCCCTGCCCGGCATGAGCGGCTTCGTCTCCGAGCTGATGGTGTTCGTGGGCTTCGCCACCAGCGAGGCCTACAGCCTCAGCTTCCGCATCGTCATCGCGGTGCTGGCGGCCATCGGCGTGATCCTCACCCCCATCTACCTGCTGTCGATGCTGCGGGAGATCTTCTTCGGCAAGGAGAACCCCGAGCTCGCCTCCCACACCCACCTGGTCGACGCCGAGCCGCGGGAGATCTACGTGATCTCCTGCCTGCTGGTGCCGATCATCGGCATCGGCCTCTACCCGCGCCTGGTCACCGACAGCTACCGGGCCGCGATCGAGGCCCTGGTGGAGCGGGAGTCGGTGGCCATGGTGAAGGTGGGCCGTGCCCCGGTCCCGGCGGTGATGGCCACCGGCGCCTTCGGCAGCCTCCCGCCGGCCCTGCTGCACGCCCCGGCCCTCGGCTGAACCCCGTCCCCGCCAAGGCGGGGGGCCGCTCGGGGGCCGGTTACGAAACCCTGCGCAGGCCCGGGGCCATGGCGCCATCCTCCGGGGAGGATGCCTACGCTCCTCCATCGCACAGCGAGGGTCTCCATGCGGCAGATCAACTTCCTTCTGATCTTCAGCTTCGGCTTGGCCACGGTGATGTTCACCCTGGAGAACACCACGGCCACCACGGTGCATTTCCTGCCGGGGGTCAGCACCACCCTGCCGCTGGCGGCCCTGCTGCTGGTGGTGGGCGGTCTCGGTGCCACCGCCGCCTGGATCTACGCCGTCTGGAGCGGCGTGGTGCGGAAGGTGGAAACCCTGCAGACCGCCGGCGAAGTGGAGGCCCAGCAGGTGCGGATCAGCGAGCTGGAAAACGATCTGCGCCGCTACCGGGCCACCGTGGACGCCCAGCTGGGGCTGCTGCCGGCCGCCGGGGAGAGCTCGGCGCCGTCCTCGGCCGGGGGGGAGGAGGGGCTGTCCCTGGCGGTCGACTGAACCTGCGGAGTTGCTTCGGTCATCACCGCGACTGGTGCCGACAGGCCACAGCCGGTAGCTTGCCCAGGGACGGCACCCTCCAAGCAGGACATCGCGCGTGGCAGAAGCGGGCGCCAGACTCGCCATCCGGTTGCTCCAGGACGCGGCCGAACGGGGCGACATCGACCCCTGGGACGTGGATGTGATCGCCGTCGTCGACGGCTTCCTCGACCAGCTGCGCCAGCGCATCGAGCTGCCCAGGCGCCTGGCCCCCGGCGGGGGCAGCTACGAACGGGATCTGGCCGAGTCCAGCGAGGCCTTCCTGGCCGCCTCGGTGCTGGTGGGGCTCAAGGCGGAACTGCTGGAATCGGCCACCTTCCCGCCCGAACCGCTGCTGGAGGATTCCTTCGCCCCCGAGGACGACGATGGCTGGGACCCCTCCGCCGTGGTCCTGCCGCGGCGGCCCGAACGGCACCTGCTACGCCGGCCGGTGGCGCCGCCCCCCCTGCAGCGCCCCGTCACCCTGGGGGAACTGATCCGCCAGCTCGAGGACATCGCCGAGCGGCTCGAGCAGGAGGGGGGGGAAGGGCGCCACAGGCCCCGCGCCCGCCGTTACAGCGAGCGGGCGGCGATCGCCCAGGTGGCCTCCCTGGCCCACCGGGAGAAGCTGCCGGAGACCACCGCCGCCCTCAGCCGCTTCCTGCTGGAGTGGGAACCCACCGCCGAGATCCTCGAGTGGGTGGCCTTCGATACCCTGGTGGGTGCCTGGGCGGAGGCCCTGGCCTGCCCCCGCGCCGGCTCGCCGGAGGACGCCGATCTCGACAGTGATCGGGTGGGGGTGTTCTGGGCCCTGCTGTTCCTCTCCTCCCAGGGCAAGGTGGAACTGGCCCAGGACGGCGGCCTCTATGGCCCCCTCAGCCTGCGGCGGCGCCGTGAGGAGCGGGGGGAGGCGGTGAGCCTGCCGCGGCTCCCAGGCCAGGGGTCAGATAGGGGGCCGGCTCGGGAAGCAGTGGCTGCCTGAGGTTTCTCCTTAGGCTGGGTTTTCACCTCCGACCTGAAACGACGCCGATGAAGGCGATGATCCTGGCGGCAGGCAAGGGAACACGGGTGCGTCCGATCACGCACACAACGCCCAAGCCGATGATCCCGATCCTCCAGAAACCCGTGATGGAGTTTCTGCTCGAGTTGCTCCGGGAGCACGGCTTCAACGAAATCATGGTCAATGTCTCCCACCTTTCCGAGGAGATCGAGAACTATTTCCGCGACGGCCAGCGCTTCGGTGTCCAGATCGCCTACAGCTTCGAGGGGCGCATCAAGGACGGAGAGCTGATCGGCGAAGCCATGGGCTCGGCCGGGGGCCTGAAGAAGATCCAGGATTTCCAGGCCTTCTTCGACGACACCTTCGTGGTGCTCTGCGGCGATGCCCTGATCGATCTCGATCTCTCTGAAGCCGTGCGCCGCCATCGGGAGAAGGGGGCCATGGCCAGCCTGATCACCAAGCGCGTCCCCCGCGACCAGGTGAGCAGTTACGGGGTGGTGGTGACCGATGAAGCCGGGCGGGTGCTCTCCTTCCAGGAGAAGCCGTCGGTGGAAGAAGCCGCCAGCGACATGATCAACACCGGCATCTACATCTTCGAGCCGGAGGTCCTCGACTTCATCCCCAGCGGCGAAGCCTTCGACATCGCCGCCGATCTGTTCCCCAGGCTGGTGCAGTCCGGGGCCCCCTTCTACGCCCTGCCCATGGAGTTCGAGTGGGTCGACATCGGCAAGGTGCCGGATTACTGGCAGGCGATCCGCAGCGTTCTGCAGGGGGACGTGCGCCAGGTGCAGATTCCCGGCAGGCAGGTGCGCCCCGGGATCTATGCCGGCCTCAACGTGGCGGCCGACTGGGACCACATCCATGTCGAGGGGCCGATCTTCGTGGGCGGCATGACCCGCATCGAAAACGGCGTCACGATCATCGGGCCGGCCATGATCGGGCCGAGCTGCCACATCTGTGAAGGGGCCACGATCGACAACTCGATCATCTTCGACTACTCCCGGATCGGCCCCGGGGTGCAGCTCGTCGAGAAGCTGGTCTACGGCCGTTACTGCGTCGATCGCAACGGCGACCACTTTGATCTCCAGGAGGCCGCCCTCGACTGGCTGATCACCGATTCCCGCCGTCAGGACGTGGGCACGCCCTCACCGCAGCAGAAGGCCATGGCCGAGCTGCTGGGCACCGACCTCGCCGCCAGCGGTGCCCCCTAGTCCCGCCAGCCGCAGGATCTGGGGAATGCGATGTTCGGCCTTGATGGCCATCAGGTGCACCCCCTGGGCGATGGAGCGGTAGGTGGCCACCTGCTCGGCGGCGATCGCCACCCCCTCCGCCGCCGGATCGGCCGCCCCGGCGAGCCGGTCGATCAGGGACTGGGGGATGCAGGCTCCCGGCACGACCCGGTTGATGAACTGGGCATTGCGGGCCGACTTGAGCAGAAACACCCCGGCCAGCACCGGCAGTCCGAGGGGGCCGGTGATCTCCCCCACGAAGCGGCGCAGGGCCTCCGCATCCATCACCATCTGGGTCTGGAGGAAGCGGGCGCCCGCCTCCTGCTTGCGCCGCACCCGGGAGAGCAGCCCGCTCCAGCTGGGGGACTGGGGATCGGCGGCGGCGCCGGGGAAGAGGGCCGTGGCCCCGTCCGGCAACTCCCCCTTGACCGGATCCTCGCCGGCGTTGAGGCCCCGCACCAGTTGCAGCAGCCGCACCGCCTCCAGCTCGTTCACCGCCCGGACCCCGGGCTGATCGCCGGCCCTCACCGGGTCACCGGTGAGACAGAGCAGGTTGCGGATGCCGAGGGCGTGGGCCCCGAGCAGATCGGCCTGCAGGGCGATGCGGTTGCGGTCCCGGCAGGTCATCTGCAGCACCGGCTCGATGCCGGCCTCCAGCAGCAGACGGCACACGGCGAGGCTGCTCATCCGCATCACGGCCCGGCTGCCATCGGTGACGTTGACCGCCTGCACCAGACCCCGCAGCGCCGTCGCCGCCTCGATTGTGCGACCGGGATCGCCTCCCCGGGGCGGCGTCACCTCCGCCGTCACGGCGAACCGACCGTCCGCCAAGGCCTGTCGAAGCTGCAACGGCCATCTCCAAGACAGGGGCATCATGGAGCAGCCGCTGCCTAGAGTGAGACAGCTCTCGCCGAGGAGCCGATGGCTGAGCGCAGGTCCATGGCGGCTGCCAGCTCCCTGTCCCCATCCCCGTCCCTGGAGCGGCCCATGATCCACCCACGCAGCGAGTTGTCAGAGCGGGAACTCGAGATCATCGAGCTGGTGGCCACCGGACTGACCAACCTGGAGATCGCCGGCCAGCTCACCATCAGCAAGCGCACGGTCGACAACCACGTCAGCAACATCTTCACCAAGACGGGCGCCAAGAACCGGGTGGCCCTGCTGAACTGGGCCATGGACCACGGCAAGATCTGCCGTGACGGCTTCAACTGCTGCGCCCTGCCCACCGAGGACGGGAACGGCAAGGGCTGAGCACCGACGGCACCCCGCTCCCGGCCCAGGGACACCCGCTCAGTCGAGCTGGGCCAGCAGGGCCCGGCGGTCGGCCTCGGACCACATCGCCAGGGGACAGCGGGCCAGGGCGGCATTGCTGAGCTCGCCGCGGCCGGTGATCTCCCTGGCGCACCAGGGGGGAACGGCCACCGGCTGGTCGGGGCGCTCCAGCTCCACCTCCGCCACCACCAGGGGCCCATTGGCGCCCTCGAACACATCCAGGACCCAGTCGCCCCCGGGCAGGTCCAGCGCGAAGCGGGTCTTGCCGAGCCGATGGTCGCAGCGCTCCAGCAGGGCCTCGGCGTCGGCGGCCGGAATCGCATACTCGTACTCCTGGCGCGTCAGGGCCTCGCCGGGGACAGGCAGCTTCAGGGTGAGAAAGGCCGCCACGGGCCCGGCGGGGGGGCGGGCCAGACGCACCCGCAGGGTGAGGCCCTCGCTGCCGCTGGCCAGATACCCCTGGCGGATCAGCTGCTCTCCCCGCACATGGGGGCGCCACTGCTCGCCATGGACGAGGAAGCGGCGCTCGATTTCCAGGGCCATGGTCAGGGGGCGTCGGGGCGTGGATGGGCGCGGATCAGTTGCGCGACGGCTCGACGGCGGTGAGGCTGCCGGCCCAGTGGAGCTTGTGGGTGAGGGTGCTGTAGTACGAGGGGCTCTGCTCGAGCTGGAGCATCAGCACCGGATGGCGGCCCCGCTGCAGGACGCAGCGATCCCCGGGTTCCAGCACGGTGGCATGGGCCCCGTCCTTCCAGAGCTTCACCCGGCGGCTGGTTTCCCCCAGGGGCCACACCGACAGCCTGGAGCCGGGCGGCACCACCACCGCCCGGCTGGAGAGACTCATCGGGCAGATCGGCGTGACCACGATCGCCTCGATCCCCGGGTGGAGGATCGGGCCGCCGGCCGCCATGGCATAGCCCGTGGAGCCGGTGGGGGTGGCGATGATCAGGCCATCGCCCCGGTACTGATCCACCACCTCCCCGTCGATCTCGAGCTCGAGCATGCAGGTGGGGGAGAGCTCGTCGAGGGCGGGACGGAAGTAGAAGTCGTTGAGGGCCGTGTGGGGGCCATCGCCGACGCCGCTGGGGTCGGCGTCGGAGGCCCCGTCCCCCTCCTGGGGCACGCCGTCGCCCCGGTCGACCCGGGCCTCCAGCATCATGCGCCGCTCGATGGCGAAGCGATCGTCCCGCAGCCGCTGCCAGAGGGTGTCGTCGGGATCGTGGCCGCCGCTCTCCCCGTGGCCATCGCCCTGCAGCCGCAGGAGGCGCCGCTCATGGGTGAGGAAGCCCAGATGGCCGCCGACGTTGAAGCTGAGCACCGGCACCGCGTGGCTGGCCAGGTGACGGGCCGCGGCCAGCACGGTGCCGTCACCGCCGAGGACCACGGCCAGATCGGGCAGCTCGGCCTCGGTGGCCAGCAGGCCGGGGAAGGGGTTCAGCCCCAGCCCGCTGACGGCGGTGGTGACGATGGCTCCCTGGGAGCGCAGGTCCTGGGCACAGCGTCGGGCCTGGCGCTGGGCCGCCTGGCTGCCCTTGCGCAGGATCAGCCAGACCCTCTCAAGCCGCATGGGCGCACTCCGCGGACGCTGGCACCGCTACCAGCGCAGCAGGTTGAAGCGCTCCATGTCGACGGTTTCGCGGTTGCGATAGAGCGACAGCAGGATGGCCAGACCGACGGCGGCCTCGGCGGCCGCCACGGTGATCACGAAGATCGCGAACACCTGGCCGCGGATCAGCTGACCATCGAGGTAGTTGGAGAAGGCCATCAGGTTGATGTTGACGGCGTTGAGCATCAGCTCGATGCTCATCAGCACCCGCACGGCATTGCGGCTGTTGATCAGCCCCCAGACACCCACGCAGAACAGCATGGCGGCGACGGCGAGAAAGCCCTCGAGGGGGATCGGGGAGGCGGCGTCGAAGATCATGGCTTGGTGATCAGGGTGGGGGTGTTGGCGCTCGTGTCGATCAGCAGCGGGGTGCGGTCCTTCTCGATCAGACCCTGATCGGCCGGCTCACCGGTGATCACGTCGGTGCTGAAGACGTCGCGACGGGCCAGCACGATCGCCCCGATCATGGCCATCAGCAGCAGCACCGACGCCAGCTCGAAGGGCAGGAGATAGTCGGTGAAGAGGTGCTCACCGATCCGGATCGTGGCCTCCTCGCCCACCGGTGTGGGGCCCGGCAGGGCCCACGGGGTGGTGAACGCCACCCGCAGCAGCAGGGCGAAGAGGCCGGCGCAGACGGCCCCGGAGAGCAGACGGCGGACCAGCAGGCCGGGAATCGCGGCGAGGGTTTCCTTCTTGTTCACGAGCATGATCGCGAACAGGATCAGCACATTGACCGCCCCGACATAGACCAGGATCTGGGCGGCGGCGACGAAGCTGGCGTTGAGCAGCAGGTAGAGCCCGGACACCGAAAGGAAGACGCCGCCGAGCAGGAAAGCGGAATAGACGATGTTGGGCAGCAGGACGACACCCAGGGCGCCGATCACCGTGGTGGCCGAGAGCACCAGGAAACAGATCTGCTGGGTGGTGGAAGCGATCGACATCAGGACTCTGCGGTGCTGTCGGAGGGGGCGGCGGCGGACGGCCCACCGCTGGGGACCGGCTGGAGCGATTCCAGCACCTGGGACGGCAGCTGGCCGGCCCGCGGCTCGGTGGCGGGCACCCCATGGGGATCCATGGCGCCCTTGGGAAGGTAGGCCAGTTCCCGCAGGGCGAACACGGCCGGGTCGGAGGTGACGCTGGTGGGCAGGCGGCCGAGGGCGACGTTGTCGTAGTTGAGGCTGTGGCGATCGAAGGCCGCCAGCTCGTACTCCTCGGTCATGGAGAGGCAGTTGGTGGGGCAGTACTCCACGCAGTTGCCGCAGAAGATGCACACCCCGAAATCAATCGAGTAGTTGCGCAGCTCCTTCTTCTTGGTGGCCTTGTTCATCACCCAGTCCACCACGGGCAGGTTGATGGGGCAGACCCGCACGCACACCTCGCAGGAGATGCACTTGTCGAGCTCGTAATGGATACGGCCCCGGTAGCGCTCGGAGGGGATCAGCTTCTCGTACGGATACTGGACCGTGATCGGCCGACGGCGCAGGTGATCGAAGGTGACCGCCAGCCCCTGGGTCATCGTCTGGGCCGCGCTCACCGCCTCCCGGGTGTAGTCACCGACTTGCTTGAGAAACCCGAACATGGCAGGGGCGTGGGGGTTACGGGATGGGGACCATGATGGCCCGGTGGGGGCCGCTGTGTTGGTATCCGGGGAACGGGTTCAACCGCCGAAGGCGACCGGGAAGGCCAGCTTGAGGCCGGCGGTGACCAGAAGGTTGACGAGGGCGATCGGCAGCAGGAACTTCCAGCCCAGGTCGAGCAGCTGGTCGATCCGCACCCGGGGGGTGGTCCAGCGCAGCAGGATGGCGAAGAACACCAGCAGGTAGGCCTTGAGGATCGTGCTGACGATGCCGATCGAGCCGGTGATCACCTGGACCAGGGGGGCGTCGGGGGAGACACCGAGCCAGCCGGTGATCCATTCGACCGGGACAGGAAAGCTCCAGCCGCCGAGGTAGAGCACCGACACCAGCAGGGCCGAGAGCACCAGGTTGATGTAGCTGCCCAGATAGAAGAGGGCGAACTTCATGCCGGAGTACTCGGTCTGGTAGCCGGCCACCAGCTCCTCCTCGGCCTCCGGCAGGTCGAAGGGCAGGCGCTCGCATTCCGCCAGGGCACAGATCCAGAAGATAACGAAGCCGACGGGCTGGCGCCAGATGTTCCAGCTGAAGATGCCGGCCCCGGTCTGCTGGGCGACGATGTCGACGGTGCTGAGGGAGTTGCTCATCATCACCACCGCCAGCACCGCCAGGGCCAGGGGGATCTCGTAGCTGATCGACTGGGCGGCGGCCCGCAGGCCCCCCAGGAGCGAGTACTTGTTGTTGCTGGAATAGCCGCTCATCAGCAGGCCGATGGGCTGGATGCTGCTGAGGGCGATCCACAGGAAGATGCCCACCCCCACGTTGCTGATCAGCAGGTTCTGGCCGAAGGGCACCACCAGCCAGGAGAGGATCACGGGCACCACCACCAGCACGGGGCCGAGGCTGAACAGCAGGCCATCGGCCCGGGCCGGAATGATGTCCTCCTTGAACACCAGCTTGAGGCCATCGGCCAGGGGCTGGAGCACCCCCAGGGCGCCGGCGTACTCCGGGCCGATGCGCTGCTGCACCGCCGCCGAGATCTTGCGCTCGAGCCAGACGCTCACCAGCACCCCGACGACCGCCCCCACCAGCACCAGCACCATGGGCAGGGGCAGCCACAGCAGGCGGGCCGCCGCGGGGGTGAGGCCCATGGCCTGGGCGAGGTCAAGGAAGCTCGACTGGAGATCGAGACCGGGGGGAGCGATGGCGGCACCCATCAGGCCAGTGGACAGCATCAGAGAACTCCGTTGGGGGGGAACCTAGGGGGGAACGGGTCAGCCAGTGACTCAGCCAGGAACCGGACGGCTTTCCAGGGGGAGCCAGCCCCGCTCGGCGGGGCCGGTGTAGATCTGCGAGGGACGGTAGATGCGGTTGGCACCCAGTTGTTCCTTCCAGTGGGCCAGCCATCCTGCCGTACGGGCGATGGCGAAGATGGGGGTGAACAGGTCGCGGGGAATACCCAGCTTCCGGTAGACGAGACCGGAGTAGAAGTCGACGTTGGGGTAGATGCCCTTCGGCCCTAGGCGCCGGCCCGCCACCTCCTCCAGCTTGAGGGCGACGTCGTACATGGCGTCGTGGCCGAAGCGCTGGAAGAGCTCCTCGGCCAGGCCCTGCAGGATCACGGCCCGGGGATCCTTGACCCGGTACTCGCGGTGGCCGAAGCCCATGATCTTCTGCTTCTGGGCGATCGCCCGGTCGAGCCAGGGTTCCACCTGGTCGATGCTGCCGATCTGGTCGAGCATGTCGAGCACATCCTCGTTGGCGCCGCCGTGCAGGGGGCCGGCCAGGGTGCCCACCGCCGAGGCCACCACCGCGTAGGGGTCGGTGAGGGTGCTGGCCGTGACGCGGGCGCTGAAGGTGCTGGCGTTGAGGCTGTGCTCGGCATGCAGGATCAGGCAGGCGTCGAAGATCCGTGCCGCCAGGGGATCGGGCTCCCGCTCGGTGAGCATGTAGAGGAAGTTGGCCGAGTAGGCCAGGTCGTCCCGGGGCTGGATCGGATCCTGACCCTTCCGGATCAGCTGGAACGCCGCCACCATCGTGGGGATCTTGGCGATCAGCCGCACCACCGCATCGACGATGTACTGGGGGTCGTACAGGGCGCGGCGGGAATAGAAGAGCCCCAGGGAGGCCGCGCTGGCCTGGAGGGCATCCATCGGATGGCCCGTGGCCGGGAAGCACTTCATCATGTCCCGGATGCGGAAGCTGAGCCGCCGGTGCATCTGCACCTCCTGCTCGAACTCCCGCAACTGGAAGATGGTGGGCAGCTCCCCCCAGATCAGCAGGTAGGCGGTTTCGAGGAAGCTGCTGTGGCTGGCCAGCTGCTCGATCGGGTAGCCCCGGTAGGTGAGCAGGCCCCGCTGGCCTTCGATGTCACACACCGCCGACTGGGTGGCCGGCACCCCCTCCAGGCCCGGGCGGAACGTGGGTGTGGCCGGCGCCGGGGGCGATGGGGAGGGAGGGGTGCCCTGAGGGTCGTTGGCCTCTGGGGTGCTCACCGCCGCCATGCCGAATCCTGTGGATGGGACGAACTTAGGCGCAGGAAGGGGCTTCTGCCGTAGCGCCGGCTGCCGGCTCAGGGGCGGGGCAGCCAGAGCTTCGGCCGCACCAGCCATTCCAGCCGGGCGGTGCCGGCCAGGGCCGCCCCGGCCGGCAGCAGGGGCAGGCGCAGCAGGGCCAGGCCCGCCTTGCGCAGGGCGATGGCTCCGGGCGGCGCCCCCAGCAGGCGGGCCGCCAGCAGCCCCAGGTCCGGTTCATGGCCCACCAGCAACAGCCGGCAGGGCGCCCCCGGGCCCCCCTCCGCCTGGCTGAGCCAGGCCGGCAGCAGGGGCAGGGGGTCGCCCCCCAGTTCCAGGGCCTGGGCCAGCTCCAGGCCCTCCGCCAGCCCGACCTCGCGGGCGATCTCCCCGGTCTGCCGGGCCCGGGCCAGGGGACTGGAGAGCAGGCGATCGGCCCGCAGCCCCAGGCCGGCGGCCCGCTCCAGCATGGCCCGGGTGCGGGCCCGCCCGGCGGCGGTGAGTTCCCGCTCGGCGTCGACGCGATCCGGGCTACGGTCCTCGGCGATGCCATGGCGCAGCAGCAGCAGTTCCCAGGACGGGGACGCCATGGTCAGGGATTCCCGAAGTCGAGTCGTGCGTCCACGGTCAGGCCCCCGGACTCCCCGGTCAGGGCCAGGGCCAGACCCGCCACCGGGTCACTGAGGGATCCGCCGGCCAGGGCGGTGAGGCGCTGCCACGGCTGCCAGGAGGCCAGCAGATCGCGGGCCCGCGGACCATCGAGGGCCCACTGCAGGGCGGCCTCCGGGGCGGCGAGGAGCTCCAGCGGGTCCTGGGGACGCGCCGCGCCCTTCGCAGTGGGCTTCTCGAGGCTCTCCAGCTGCCCCAGGGACTCCCCCCACCAGGCCTGGTCGCCCCGCTGCCAGCGCCAGCCCAGCAGGGGGGCCTGCAACTGCTCGGCCCTGCCGTCGCGACGGGCGGGTCCGGCCCTCAGCCGCGTCCAGACCTGCAGCGGGCGGCCCTCCACCTCCAGGGGAGCGGCGATCAGGCCATCGGCCGCCAGGGAGGCCTCGACGGCCGCCGCCTCCGGCCGGTCGGCCGCCGTGCCGAGCAGCCAGCGCTCACCGCTGGCGGCGGCCAGCAGGGGCCCCCCGTCGGTCCCCACCACCAGGGCGGGCGGGGACCCCGCCGCCCCGACTCCTCCGACCATGCGGGTGAGCAGCGGCTGCAGCAGGGGAATGGCGGCGATGGCGGCGGGGTCCTGCACCAGGGCGAGGCTGGCGGAGGGTCGGCGCAGGGCGGCCCGCAGGGCCCGCCCCAGGTCGCCGTCGGCACCGACCTGGGGCAGCGCCGTCTGCGGCGGCAGCTCCAGCAGGCCCGACAGCCGCAGGCTGCGGCCATCGGGCCGCAGGGCCAGCAGCAGCCCGCCGGGCCGCTGGTCGGCCGCCGCCGGCAGCGGCAGCCCCAGCCAGCGCTCCAGGGCGTCCGGGGCCGCCTGCACCAGGGCGGCCCCGGTGCCCAGGCGCCGCAGCCCCTCCTGGAAGCCGGGCTGGCCGGCCTGGTTGAGCTCGTCGATCTGGGACACGTCGAGGGCCTGCTCCAGCACCCCCCGTCCCGAGGCGATCAGGACGAGGTCGTCATCCACCAGGGCCGTGGCCAGGGGCATCGGCGTCCGGCCCAGCAGGGCCCCCCGGCCGCTGATCAGCCCCAGGCCCCGGTAGGTGCTGATCTGGAGATCGGTGCCCGCCAGGCTGCGGGTCTGCCAGAAGCGCTGCAGAAAGCGGCGGGCGCCGCCGTCGTCCCGGCTGCCCAGCACCAGCAGCCAGCCCCCCCGCCGGCTGGCCCCCACCGCGCCGCCGGCATCCGCCTCGAACAGGGCCAGGCCCACCGGTGCCGCCAGCCAGGAGCTCAGCTCCGTGCCGTAGTCGAGGCCGGCCGCGGCGAAGGCCCCGTCCCGCAGCCGGCCGACCGCCTCCGCCGCCTGGCGTCGCTGGCGGGGCGGGGCGACGGCCCGGGCATAGTCGAGGGGCTGGTCGCCGTCGGTGAACAGGTGGAGGCTGAAGGGGGCGTCCCGGGGCACGAACCGGGCCGCCCGCGGCACCTCCAGCGGCAGCCGCTGGAGACGCAGGGCACTGCGCTGCCACACCAGCCACCAGCCACCGAGCCCCAGACCGAACACCACCAGCACCAGGGCCAGCAGCACCGCCAGGAATGGGCGGGCCTTCATGCGTTCTCAGCAGGATGGGACCATCCTGACGCCACCCCCCCTCCGACGCCCGCCATGGACGAGCCGACCCCTACGGGCACCCCCCGCAGCCTCTCCGCCATGGAGCTGCAGCGGCGCCTGGCGGAGGGGGAACCGCTGCGGATCGTGGACGTGCGGGAGGACCGGGAGCTCGAGGAGGCACGCCTACCCCACCCGGTGGTGCATCTGCCCCTGAGCCGCTCCGGCGAATGGATCCCGGAGCTGGAGACCCTGCTCGACCGGCAACAGCCGGTGGTGGTGCTCTGCCATGCCGGCATCCGCAGCTGGCACTTCGCCTGCTGGCTGATGCAGGAGCAGGGCTACGGCGAGGTCTGGAACCTGCAGGGGGGCATCGACGCCTGGAGCCGGGAGGTGGATCCCCGGGTTCCCCGTTACTGAACCCCCTTCCACGGCGGAAGGCGGGTCCGTCGCACCTAGGATGAAGGATCTGTTTAGCTTTTCAACTTTTCCCCCATTCCTTGGACACGCTGCCGCGCCGACAACAGGAGGTCCTCCAGGCCACGGTGCGGCACTACGTGGACACCGTCGAACCCGTGGGCAGCCACACGCTGGTGCGGCGTTTCGGGTTGCCGGCCAGCCCCGCCACGGTGCGGACGGCCATGGGGGCCCTGGAGCAGCGCGGCCTGCTGACGCAGCCCCACACCTCCGCCGGCCGGATCCCCAGCCAGCGCGGCTACCGCCTCTACGTCGATCAGCTGCTGCCGGCCCCGGGGGCCGCCGCCCTGCAGCTGGAGCGCGAGCTGGCCGGCATCAGCCTGCAGTGGGCCGCCCTCGATGATCTGCTGCTGCACCTGGCCCGCCGCCTCGCCGATCTCACCGGCCTGCTCAGCCTGATCACCCGCCCCCAGCGACCCAGCCCCCTGCTGCAGGCGGTGCGGCTCGTGCCCAGCGGCGACCGGCTGCTGGTGTTCCTCGTCCAGGGGCCCGATTTCAGCACCAGCCTCAACCTGCGCCTCGGCGCCGGCCTGGAGGAGGAGCTGCCGATCCTGGAGCGCTGGAGCAACCAGCAGCTCCGGGCCGGCGGCGACGGCCGCATCCCCTGGGAGCGGCTGCCGGCGGAGCTGCGCCGCAGCGGCGGACTGCTGCGCCAGGCCCTCGACAGCCACGGCCGCATCCGCAGCGAGGAGCTCGATGCGGTGGTGGCGGCGGGCCTGGGCGGGCTGCTGGCCCAGCCGGAGTTCCGCCACAGTTCCAGCCTGCTGCCCGTGGTGCAGCTGGTGGAGCATGGCCCCCGGGCCCTGCTGGGCCTCACCGGCCCCCAGGACCCGGTCGCGACCGAAGCGATCTGGATCGGCACCGAGCATCCCCACGCGGCCCTCGGCCAGTGCTCGGTGGTGCAGGCCACCTACCGCACGGGCCACGGCGGCCGCGGCCAGGTGGGCCTGGTGGGTCCGATGCGGATGGCCTACGCCACCGCCCGGGCCGCGGTTCAGTCGGTGGCCTCGATCCTGGAGAGGCTGCTCAGCTGATGACCTACTGCCTCGGCTTCCTGCTCCACAGCGGCCTGGTGTTCGCCTCCGATTCCCGCACCAACGCGGGGGTGGACTACATCTCGAGCTACAGCAAGATGCACGTGCTGGCGCCGGCCCCCGACCGGCTGTTCGTGCTCATGGCGGCCGGCAACCTGGGCACCACCCAGGCGGTGCTCAACCGGATCCGCCGTGACATCGAGAACCATGGCGCAGGCCCCAGCCCCCAGTGGACCCGCCAGGACGACCCCCCCGCCGGGCCGAGCATGCTCACCGCCCGCTACCTGTTCGAGGTGGCCGATTACATCGGCCGGCTCAACGTGATGGTGCAGAAGGAGTTCAACCCCAACCTGCGCCAGGCGGGCGCCAGCGGCGAGGCCAGCTTCATCCTCGGCGGCCAGATCGCGGGCCAGCCCCACGGGCTCTACATGATCTATCCCCAGGGGAACGCGATCATGGCCACCGATGACACGCCCTTCCTGCAGATCGGCGAAACCAAGTACGGCAAGCCTCCCCTCGATTACATCGGCCGCCCCGACCTCTCCCTGGAGGATGCGGCGCGGCTCTGCCTGGTGTCGGAGATCGTCACAAGGCGCTCCAATCTCACCGTGGGGCCGCCCTTCGAGATCGCCCTGTTGCCCCGCGATGCCTTCAAGGTGAGCCGGCACCTGAAGCTGGAGAAGGACGCTCCCGAGATCCAGCACACCATGGACGTCTGGGCCCGCCACATGCAGGAGGGGCTCAACAAGCTGCCCCGCTTCCCCTGGGAGCACGACCCCCTCTGAGGGGCTACCCCGCCAGCCCGTCGCCCAGCTTTTCCGCCACCGTGTTGACGTCCTTGTCGCCGCGGCCGGAGAGATTGAGCACCACTTCGGTACCGGGGGCCAGGGTGGGGCAGAGGGACTCCAGCCAGGCGAAGGCGTGGGCCGTCTCCAGCGCCGGGATGATGCCCTCCAGTTCGCTCACCCGCTGCAGGGCCTCGAGGGCCTCGGCATCGGTGACGGCGGCGTACTCGGCCCGGCCGATCTGGCGCAGGTAGCTGTGCTCCGGACCGACGCCCGGGTAGTCGAGGCCGGCGCTAATCGAGTGGGCCTCCTGCACCTGGCCCTCGTCGTCCTGAAGCAGCAGGCTCATGGCACCGTGGAGCACCCCCACCCGGCCTTCGGTGATGGTGGCGGCATGGCGGCCGGTGGCCACGCCCTCGCCGGCCGCCTCGACCCCGATCAGGCGCACGGAGGCGTCCTCGACGAAGGGATGGAAGAGCCCCATGGCATTGGAGCCGCCGCCCACGCAGGCGATCAGCACATCCGGCAGCCGGCCGAAGGCCTCCAGGCACTGGCTCCGGGCCTCCTGGCCGATCACGGCGTGGAAATCCCGCACCAGCATCGGGTAGGGGTGGGGGCCGGCCACCGAGCCGAGGATGTAGTGGGTGCTCTCCACGTTGGTGACCCAGTCGCGGATGGCTTCGCTGGTGGCGTCCTTGAGGGTGGCGGTACCGGCGGTGACGGGCTGGACGGTGGCGCCCAGCAGCCGCATCCGGAACACGTTCAGGGCCTGGCGGCGCATGTCCTCGGCGCCCATGTAGATGACGCACTCCAGGCCGAAACGGGCACAGACCGTGGCCGTGGCGACACCATGCTGGCCGGCGCCGGTTTCGGCGATGATCCGCTTCTTGCCCATCCGCAGCGCCAGCAGGGCCTGGCCCAGGGCGTTGTTGATCTTGTGGGCGCCGGTGTGGTTGAGGTCCTCCCGCTTCAGCCACAGGCGCGGACCTCCCTCGGGCCGCTGGTAGTGGGCCGTGAGCCGTTCGGCCTCATACAGGGGGGTGGGCCGGCCCACGTAGGTGCGCAGCAGGTGATCCAGCCGAGCGGTGAAGGCGGGATCGGCCCAGGCCTCGGCCGCGGCCACTTCCAGTTCCGCCAGGGCGGGCATCAGCGTTTCCGGGACGTACTGCCCGCCGAAGGGGCCGAAACGGCCCAGGCCATCCGGGCGGACCGACGGCTGCAGCTCGGCAGGATCGGCGCTGCGGGTTGGGGCGGTGCTGGTCACCGGCGCTGCGCAAGGGGAGATAATTCACCTTAGGGAGCCGCCACCCGGGGCGGCAGTGGCGGATGGCTGCCGACCGAGTCGCCCACGAACGCCAGAGATGCTTCCCGCCGACTATCTGACCTCCCTGCCTCTGGCGGAACGCCTGCATCGACAGCAGCCGGAACTGGCCGGCCGGATCTACTCCGGCCCCGTGCTCGAGTTCCTGCGGGATGGGGTGGCGATCTTCCCGCAGGTGCTGGACCCGGAGCTCCTCGACCGGATGGACCGCGACCTCGAGGCCCTGCCCGCTCTGGCCCGCACCTCCCTGCTGCACGGGATGATCGGCATCGACGGCAAGGCGGAGCACTACGGGGCCCGGGTCCTGCGCAATCTGTCGCTGCTCGGCATCACCGATCTCCGCGATGCCGGCCCGGGGCTGAAGCTCAACGACCTGCACCGTTACTTCGAGGCGGCCCGCTCGCTGGCCTTCGCCGATCCCATCATCCATTTCCTCGATGAACTCTTCGGTTCGGCGCCGGGGCTGATCCAGACGCTCACCTTCTGGAAGAGCAGCGAGCAGTCCCTCCACCAGGACTTCTCCTACGTGCACCACCACAGCCGCCTGGGCCACCTGGCCGCCGCCTGGATCCCCCTGGAGGACATCAGCGATCGGGCCGGACCGCTCGTCTACTACAAGGGCTCCCATCTGCTGGCGAACGATCAGTTCTACGACTGGGGCGAGGGGGGGATCCTGGCCAGCCGCGACGGCGACCCCCGGACGGCGGCGGGTTACGGCCCGTATCTGGAGGCCCTGATCGAGGCCCAGGGCTGGACGCCGAGCATCTACCTGCCCCGCCGGGGCGATGTGCTGATCTGGCACGGGGCCCTGATCCACGGGGGCACCCCGATGCGCGATCCCAGCCTCACCCGCCGCTCCTACGTCTGCCACTACACGGCCGCCGCCGGCCACAAGGCCCTGGCCCGGCACCGCGTCGGGGATGGCTACGACTTCTCCGAACCCCCCACCCTGCCCGAGACGATGCGCCCCAGATCGCTTCCCTCCCGGCTGGTGGCCGCCACCGGCCGCCGCCTCAGGCGGCTGATCACGGGAGGGCCCACCGATGCCTAAGGGGGGCTGGCGGGAGTTCAGCGGGCCGGACAGCCTGCAGCGGCCGGAGGCCGCCTCGGCCACGACGCCCCGGGCACTCCAGAAGGTGCGGGTGCAGCGCACCAAGGCGGGCAAGGGGGGGAAGCTGGTCACCGCCATCACCGGGCTGGAGGCGCCCGAGGCCGAGCTGCGCCTGCTGCTCAAGCGGCTGAAGGCCAGCGCCGGCACCGGCGGCACCCTCAAGGACGGGATGATCGAACTGCAGGGGGACCACGTGGCGGCGGCCCTGGCCGCCCTGGAGAAGGACGGCTACCGACCGAAGCAGGCGGGGGGGTAGGGGAGAATGCGGCCCGAAGCCACCGCCCCGTTTCCGTGTCCGAGATGACCTCGCCGGCCAAGGCCACCAACATCGTCTGGCACCACTCCACCGTGACCCGGGCTGCCCGGGCCCACCAGCGGGGCCACCGCAGCGCCATCCTCTGGTTCACGGGCCTGTCGGGGGCAGGCAAGAGCACCCTGGCCAATGCGGTCAATTCGGCCCTGTTCGAGCAGGGGCTGGCCTGCTACGTGCTCGATGGCGACAACGTGCGCCACGGGCTGTGCAGCGATCTGGGTTTCTCGGACGCCGACCGGGAGGAGAACATCCGCCGCATCGGTGAGGTGGCCAAGCTGTTTCTGGATGCCGGCGTGGTGGTGCTCACCGCCTTCGTCTCCCCCTTCCGCGCCGACCGTCAGCGGGCCCGCGCGCTGGTGGAGGACGGCGATTTCCTCGAGATCCACTGCGCCGCCGACCTGGCGGTCTGCGAACAGCGGGACACCAAGGGGCTCTACGCCAAGGCGAGGGCCGGTGAGATCAAGGAGTTCACCGGCATCTCCAGCCCCTACGAGGCTCCGGAGGCCCCCGAGCTGCGGGTGGCCACCGGCGAGCAGGGCCTCGAGGATTCGGTGGCCCAGGTGATGGCGGAACTGGAGCGCCGCGGCATCATTCCGGCTCCGGCGGAGGCCTGAGCGGTTCGGCACGCAGGCGCAGGGCCCAGGCATCGAGGAAGGTCTTGGAACAGCTGGCCACCGGCACCGCCAGCAGCAGTCCCAGCAGTTCCCCCAGCCCCATCAGCGCCCCCAGCCGGGCGCCGATCGGCAGGCTGATCAGCAGCCAGGCCGGCTGCAGCCCCACGATCGAGCCCATCAGCCGCGGCTGGATCACCTGGTCGACCACCTGGCCGACGCTGATCGCCACCGCCAGCACCTCCAGCCCAGTGCGCGGATCCTCGAGGGCCAGCAGCACGCTCACCCCCACGATGGTGAGGGCGCTGGCGTAGGGGATCAGGGTGGTGAAGCCGATCGCCACCGCGAACAGCACGCCGTAGGGAATCCCCAGCAGGGTGAACACCAGGCACTGGGCGCCGCTGAGGATCAGGGCCAGCACCACCTGGCCGGCGAAGTAGCCCCGGAAGGTGCGATCGAGGGTGCTGAGCACCAGGGCGCGGGTGCCGGAGGGCAGCCATTCCGCCAGGCCCCTGGCGATGCCCTCGCCCCCCAGCAGCAGGAACACCGCCAGCACCAGCACGATCACCGTGTTGACGGTGATGCTCACCGTGGCCCCCAGGATCCCCAGCACCTGCTGGCTGAGCTGGGAGGCGATCTTGCTGGTGCGGGTGATCAGATCGCTGCTCAGGCCGCCGAAATCGGTGGGCAGCCCCCGCTCGGTGGCCCATCTCTGCAACTGCCCCAGCAGCGTCTCCCCCTCCGCCAGCCAACCCGGGAGGGCGAGCACCAGGTCGCCGAGCTGCTCCACCAGGCGGGGCACCAGCACCAGGGCCGCCAGCACCACCGCCGAGAGGCTCAGCCCCAGCACCAGTAGCAGGGCCAGGGCCCGCGGCAGCCCCCGCTGGATCAGCCAGCGGCTGGGGATGTCGAGCAGGAAGGCCAGCAGGGCGGCCGTCAGGAACAGGGCCGGGAACGGCGCCAAAGGCAGCAGCAGCTGGCGCAGCACCCAGAGGTTGAGCACCAGCAGGGGCAGGGCCAGGGAGAACCGCAGCCAGGGGGGCAGGACCAGCCGCTCGAGCATCAGCGGGAGCGGGGCCTGGCCCCGGAGGATCGACGATCGCCGACCAGCTTGGCCTGCCGGACCGGCACCAGCCAGGGGAGGGGGGCCCGGGTCCTCATCCCCGGCCCATCTGCTCCAGGTAGGCGGCGCTGCCCAGGGCCTGGAGGCGCGCATCCTTGGCCACCACCTGGTCATGCAGGCCCCGGCGGTAGGCCTCGAGGGCCTGGGCGAGCACCGGATCGGCGATCGCCAGCATGGCCGCCGCCAGCAGGCCGGCGTTGAGGCCACCGCCGATCGCCACCGTGGCCACGGGGATCCCCGCCGGCATCTGCACGATCGAATGGAGGGAGTCCACCCCGGAGAGGGCCTGGCTGCGCACGGGCACGCCGATCACCGGGAGCATGGAGAAGGCGGCCACCATGCCGGGCAGGTGGGCGGCGCCACCCGCCCCGGCGATGATCACCCGCAGTCCCCGGGAGGCGGCCGTCTCGGCGAAGGCCGCCATCTCCCGCGGGGTGCGGTGGGCCGAGAGCACCCGCACCTCGCTGGCCACCCCCAGCTGCTCCAGGATCCGCACGGCCGGCTCCAGGGTCGGCAGGTCGGAATCGCTGCCCATCACGATCGCCACCCGGGGCGCTGGGGCGTCGGCGGACGGGGTGGACTCGGGATCCATGGGGCGGGGGCGGCGAGGATGGCATTGTCCCGTCCCGCCGCTGCCCGGATGCGCTGGCTGACCAACCTGCGACTGCCGGGCGATGACCCGGCCCGGGCCGAGGCGGGCTGGCGCTGGCGGGTCGGTGTCGACGACGGCGGCCGGATCGCCCGGGTGCGGCCGACGCCGCCGGGCAGCCGGGCCGCCGGCGAGGACTGGGACGGCGACTGGCTGTCCCCGGGGGGAGTGGACCTGCAGATCAACGGTGGCCTCGGTCTGGCCTTTCCCGAACTGGGCTTCGACGACCTGCCCCGCCTGGAGGACCTGCTGGAGCTGCTGTGGAGCGACGGGGTGGACGCCATCTGTCCCACCCTGGTGACCTGCGCCCCGGAGGCCCTGCGCCGGGCCCTGGCGGTGCTGGCCGAGGCCCGCCGCCGGCACCGGCCCGGCCGCTGCCGTCTGCTGGGCGCCCACCTGGAGGGGCCGTTCCTGGCGCCGGAACGCCGGGGCGCCCACCCGGCCCAGCACCTGCAGGCCCCCAGCCGGGCCGCCCTCGAGGGGCTGATCGCCGGCTTCACGGGCGGCCCGGAGGCCGATGTCGCCCTGGTGACCCTGGCCCCGGAGCTGGAGGGGGCCGACGCGCTGATCGCGGCGCTGCGGGCCGCCGGCGTGGTGGTGAGCCTGGGCCACAGCGGCGCCGATGCGGCCCAGGCCCGCCGGGCCTTCTCCCAGGGGGTGGGAATGCTCACCCACAGCTTCAACGCCATGGCCGGGCTGCACCACCGCGCCCCGGGACCGGTGGGGGAGGCCCTGCGGCAGGGGCAGGTGGCCCTGGGGCTGATCGCCGACGGCGTCCACGTCGACCCCACCGTGGCGGTGCTGCTGCAGCGGCTGGCGCCCCGGCAGGTGGTGATCGTCAGTGATGCCCTGGCCCCCTACGGACTGGCCGACGGCCGCCACCGCTGGGACGAGCGCGTCCTGCTGGTGGAGGACGGCAGCTGCCGGCTGGAGGACGGCACCCTGGCGGGGGTGACCCTGCCGCTGCTGGAGGGGGTGCGGCGGCTGGCCGCCTGGGGCGGCCTGGTGGCTGACTCGATCGCCGCCGCCACCCTGGCGCCGCGGCGCCTGCTGGGGGAGCGGCAGCCGCTGGAGCAGCTGCTGCTGGGGCGGCCCCTGGCGGACACCCTGCGCTGGAGCACGGCGGCCGATGGGCGCCTGGACTGGCGGCGCCCCGCGGCGGTGGCCGGGGGATCTGCGGCGACGGCCGGGGGATCTGCGGCGGTGCCCCAGGCTCCAGCTCCCTAGGATCCGGCCCACCTGAACGGCCCCGTGCCCCATGTCCCCGGAACTGCAACCCCCCGCACCCGCTGAGGTACAGGCCGAGACGCAGGCCGAGAAGGCCGAGGTGCAGGCCTATTTCGAGAGCACCGGCTTCGAGCGCTGGAACCGCATCTACAGCGACAGTGAGGAGGTGAACCGGGTCCAGCGCAACATCCGCCTCGGCCACCAGAAGACCGTGGATGCGGTGCTGGCCTGGCTGCAGCAGCAGGGCGACCTGGGGAGCCGCAGCTTCTGCGACGCCGGCTGTGGCGTCGGCAGCCTCAGCCTGCCCCTGGCAGCCCTCGGGGCCGGCTCGATCGCCGCCAGCGATCTCTCCGCCGCCATGGTGGCCGAGGCCAGCCGCCGGGCCAGCGAGGCCGGGCTGGCCTCGGAGCGGCTGAGCTTCAGCGTCTCCGACCTGGAGAGCCTCCAGGGCCGCTACGACACCGTGATCTGCCTGGATGTCTTCATCCATTACCCCCAGGTGGCCGCCGAAGCGATGGTGCGGCACCTGGCGGCCATGGCCGAGCGACAGCTGATCGTCAGCTTCGCCCCCTACACGCCGCTGCTGGCGGTGCTCAAGCAGATCGGCCAGCTGTTTCCCGGGCCCAGCAAGACCACCCGCGCCTACACCCTGCGGGAGGACGGGATCGTGGCGGCGGCGGCGGCCGCCGGCTTCCGCCCCGTGCACCGCAGCCTCAACCAGGCGCCGTTCTACTTCTCCCGCCTGATCGCCTTCGAGCGCGAACCGGCCTGACCGGCAACCGGCGGCCGCAGCCCTGGGTATCGCAGCGGCGCCTGGCCCCGTGGCCTCCACGGGAGGTTGTGCTGATTCTGTACAGCCTGTACAGGCGCTGAAGGGAACCAGTGGACGGCCCTGCTCGCCCGCACAGCCATGCACGGGCCCGCCCAGGTCCGGGCCAGCGTTCCAGCGGCACCGCATGGCGCCGATCAGCCCAGGCCTTCCACCGCTGGGGCCTCCAGCTCCAGCATCGATCCTTCGGGGCGGTGCAACCGCAGCCAGCGGGCCTGGAGCCGGTAGCCGCCCTCCCCCGGCAGGCCCCCGGGGCGGGCCCGCCCGCCCGGCCCGTACAGCGGATCCCCCAGCAGCGGCGCTCCGATGGCGGCGCAGTGGATGCGGATCTGGTGGGGGCGGCCGCTGACGATCGCCACCTCCACCAGATCGGCCCCGTGGCCCGTCGCCAGCAGGGTGAGCTGGCTGCGGGCCGCCAGGGCGCCCGGATCGCCGGCGTCGGCCGCGCACCAGATCTCCCCGAGCGGCGGGTGGGGGCGCCGGCCGATCGGTGTGGTGATCGCCAGGCTGTCGCCGGGGGCCAGGACCAGCCGGCCCGGCACCAGCAGGGCCCGGTAGAGCTTGCGGCAGGGCGGGGCCCCGCCAGCGACGCCGCCAGCCTCCCCGCCACCCCCACCACCACCGGCGCCGCTGGCCAGGGAGCCCGTGCTCTCCCGTAGCTGGGCGCTCAGCCAGGCGCGGGTGGCCGGCCGGCGGGCGCACACCAGCAGACCGGAGGTGAAGCGCCCCAGGCGGTGCACCGGCCGCGGCACGCCGGCGGGGTCGTCGCCGTGGCGGCGCTCCAGCAGCCGCAGCACCGTGTGCTCCAGGAAGCCGCCCGCCGGCAGCACGGGCAGGCCGCTGGGCTTGTCGATCACCAGCAGATCGCCGTCGTCGTGGATCACGGTCCAGTGGGCCGGGACGGCGGGCTCCGGCCAGGGGGGACGCCGCCACACCAACCGCTCGCCGCCGGCCAGCACCGCGTCGGCCCGCAGCGGCAGCCCGTTGCGGCTGATCTCGCCGGCGGCCAGACGCCGTTCCCATGCCGCCGCGCTGGAGTGGCCGTAGCGGCCGGCATAGAAGGCGACCACCCCCAGGCCGGCCGCCGCGGGGGGGATGCGATCGCGGTAGGCCCAGCCGTCGTTGGGGCGGGACGGCAGCCAGCCCGGCGGCAGGCTCAGAGCCAGGGACGGGGGACCATCAGTCCACCAGCCCATGCTCGAGGGCGAAGCGCACCAGCTCGGTGCGGCTGGCGGTGCCGGTCTTGATGAACAGCCGGCTGACGTACTTCTCGACGTTGCGGATCGAAGTCTCCAGCCGGCGGGCGATCTCCTTGTTCATCATTCCCTCCGCCACCAGCTGCAGCACGCTGGCCTCGCGGGGGGTGAAGTCCAGGCGCACATCGCTGACGGGCTTGCGGGTGCTGCCGCCACTGCCGGTGCCGGAGCCACCCCCGCCGCCCAGCATCGAGCGGATCTCGGTGATCTGGCGCGCCATGGCGCCGATGTCGGCATCGGCGAAGCGGGCCGCCTCCGCCAGCAGCCGCTCCTGGCGCCGCACCACATTGCGCACCCGGGCCACCAGCTCGTCCGGATCGAACGGTTTGGGGATGTAGTCGTCGGCGCCGGCCTGGAAGCCGGCGATGCGATCGGCCGTCATGCCCTTGGCGGTGAGGAAGATCACCGGCGTGCCACCGAGCCGCTCGTCGGCCCGCAGCCGCTTCAGCAGGCCGTAGCCGTCGCAGCGGGGCATCATCACGTCGGTGATGACGACATCGGGCATCTGGGCCTGGGCGGCCGTCCAACCCTCTTCGCCGTCATTGGCGGTGGTGACGGCGAACCCCTCGTCCTCCAGGTAGGCCTTGACCGCCGTGCGCAGCCCGGGCTCGTCATCGACCAGCAGCAGCCGCACCGGGGTGCTGACGGCGGCTTCGGACCCCTCCGGCGGCCCGGACGGCTCGGGGTTGGGGCCGGCGGCGGCGGCGGGTTCCTGGCTCATGGGGGAAATCTATCGACCGGGACCGAGCACCACCTGTTCCCGCTCGGGCAGCAGGCCGCTGTAGCCCAGCTGCCGGGCCACCGGACCGAGGCTTGCTGGGTCCCTGCCGGCCTGCTCGGGCACGCACACCGCCCACCACATCAGGTGATCGAGGCGGTTGGCCGGGGTGATCACTCCGCCGGGGTTGAGCTCGCGGATGATCAGGCGGCGGGAGCTGCCGGTGATCCGCAGGGGGGCGCTGACGCTGCAGCCGATCTTGTCGGTGGCGACGGTCACCCGGTCGTCGAGCTCCTCCCACACCTGCACGCGCCACATGCCCGGCTGGGCCGGCTCGGGCACCAGGCCGTAGATGCCCACCACCTCCCGGCCCCGGTGGGTGACCCGGTCCAGCAGCACCCGGAAGCCCTTGGGTCGGTTCTCCTCGTTGCTGCGGGACGGCTCCTGGGCCGCCGCCGGGCCGGGCAGGACCAGGGGGACGGCCGCCGTCACGGCGACCCCGACCGTCACGGCGGCCAGGGTGAACGCCGCCAACGGGGCCATCAGCAAGGCCGACGCCAGCCGCAGGGGGGCGACACCGAAGCAGCGGAGACGGTTCAGCATGGCCCCATGCTGACGTACCTCGACCACCACGCGAGCACCCCATGCGATCCGGCGGTGGTGGCGGCCATGGCGCCCTGGTGGTCGGCGAACCCCGCCAACCCCTCCAGCCGCCTGCACCGGCCGTCCCTGGAGGCGGGCGCGGCGGTGGACATCGCCCGCCACCGGGTGGCCGCGGCCCTGGGCATGGCCGACGAAGCGGTGATCTTCACCAGCGGCGCCACCGAAGCCAACAACCTGGCCTTGCGGGGGGCGGCCGAAGCGGCCCTGGAGCGGGGGGACCCCCGCCGCCAGCTGGTGACCCTGGCCACCGAGCATCGGGCCGTGCTGGAGCCGCTGGCCTGGCTGGAACGCCATGGCTTTCCGCTCACGGTGCTGCCCGTGGCAGCCGATGGCCTGGCGGACCCCGACCGGCTGGCGGCGGCCCTGGGCCCCGACACCCTGCTGCTGTCGGTGATGGCGGCGAACAACGAGATCGGCGTGCTGCAGCCCCTGGCCACCATCGGCGCCCTCTGCCGGGATCGCGGCGTGCTGTTCCACTGCGACGCCGCCCAGGGGGCGGGCCACATCCCCCTGGCCATGGCCGACCTGGGCATCGACCTGCTCAGCCTCAGCGGCCACAAGCTGTACGGCCCCAAGGGCATCGGCGCCCTGCTGCGGCGCCCGGGCGTGCCCCTGGCCCCCCAGCAGCTCGGCGGCGGCCAGGAGGGCGGGCTGCGGGGCGGCACCCTGCCGGTGCCCCTGATCGTGGGCCTCGGCGCTGCGGTGGCCGGCGCCCTGGCCGACCGGGAGGAGCGGGCCGGACGGCTCGGGGCCCTGCGGGACCGGCTGTGGGAGGGTCTGGCGGCCCTCGGCGGGGTGCGCCGCAACGGCCACCCGCGCCAGTGCCTGCCCCACAGCCTCAACGTCAGCGTCGAGGGTGTGGACGGCACCCGCCTGCACCGCCAGCTGCGCCGGGTGCTGGCGGTGAGCAGCGGTTCGGCCTGCAGCCAGGGCAGCCCCTCCCACGTTCTGGCCGCCCTCGGCCTCGACAGGCGCGCCGCGAGCGCCGCGATCCGCTTCGGCCTGGGCCGGGGCACCACGGCGGCGGACATCGAGGCGGCCGTGGCGGCGGTGAGCGAGGCGGTGGCGGAGCTGCGGGTGGCTGTCTAGCTTTCGGGCCTGCGCCCTTTTCTTGATGTCCACACCCGGCGGTCGGCAGGGCCCCCGGCTCAACTTCGGTGATGCGCTGCAGGAGGGCTGGCGGGCCTTCAGCCGCAGCCCGGGGCCCTTCGTGGGTTTCCCCCTGGTGGTGGTGGCCCTCCAGTTCCTGATCCAGCCCCTGCAGAGCCGCATCAGCAGCGGCGGCGTGGCCTCCAGCGACCCCTTCGACTGGGTGCTCTACCTGATCGGGCTGACGGCCAACCTGCTGCTGAATCTCTGGTGCGCCATCGGGCTGGTGCGCGGCGCCGGCAGCGCCCTGCAGGGCGGCCACCCCTCCCTCGGGCAGCTGATGCGCTGGGACGGGGAGGCCTTCCTGCGGCTGCTGCGCGCCTGGCTGGTGCTGTTGGCGGTGGTGGGGGTGCCCCTGCTCGGCCTGCTGCTGCTGGTGGGCGGGCCCCTGGCCCTGCTGAGCGTCTATGCCGATCAACTGGTGCCGTTCAGCCGCACGCTGGTGGAGGTGCTCGGGCTGAGCCTGGCGGTGGTGTTCGCCCTGCTGCTGGGGGTGGTGCTGCTGGGCGTGATCTACCTGGCGATCAACCAGAGCTTCCTGACCCAGATCGTGCTGTTCGAGCGCGCCGGCTCCCGCACCGCCGTGCAGCGCGGGCGGGCCCTGGTGGACCCCAGCTGGCTGATGGTGCTGCTGCTCACCCTGATCGAAGGTCTGCTGGTGCTCCTGGGGCTGCTGGCCTGCCTGGTGGGCGGCTTCGTGGCCTGGCCCCTGGTGGTCTGCATCGCCACGGCGGCCTACCGGCAGCTGGTGCTGGCCGGCGGCGGCCCCGATCCCCTGCCGCCCCTGCCCGGCCGCTAAGCGAAGGGGCCCACCGTCAGCAGCACGAATCCCAGCAACCCCACCAGGGCCAGCAGCAGCTGGGCCAGCCGGCTGACGAGCATCCCGGCCACCACCGCCAGGCCCACCAGCAGGGAGCGCCGCAGCCGGCCCAGGCCGGGCGGGCCGAGGGACGGCGCGGCGGTGATGAGCTCGCCCAGACTGGCGCCCAGCAGCGGACCCACCAGGGCCCCCAGCAGGGGTCCGCCCACCGGCAGGGCCGGCAGCAGCCCCAGCAGACCCACCACCAGCCTCACGCCGGCCCCGACGTAGCTCCAGCGGGTGGCCTGCAGCCGGGCCGGGCCGAGCAGCAGGCCCAGGGCCTCGGCCCCCCAGCCCAGGAGCAGCAGCACCACGGCCAGGGCCAGGGCCGGCCAGCCGGCGGCCCAGCCGACCGCCCAGCACCAGAGCAGGGCGCCCACAGGCAGCAGGGTCAGGCCGGGCGCCACCGGCAGCACCGTGCCCGGGATGGCGAGGGCCTGGATCAGCAGGGCGATCCACCAGAGCAGATCGGCGCGGTCGAGGCTGGGCAGGCTGACCGGGGTCATGGCAAACGGCTCAGGCCACGCGGCGGGCCACCCGCAGCTTGGCGGAGCGGCTGCGGGGATTGGCCTGCTCCTCCTCCTCGCTGGCCACCAGCGGCTTGCGGGTGAGCCGCTCCAGGCGCGGGTCACTGAGGAAAGCCGTCTTGACGCGCCGGTCCTCGAGGGAGTGGAAGCTGATCACCGCCAGCAGCCCGCCCAGCACCAGCCAGTCGGGGGCCCGCACCAGCAGCCGGTCGAGGGCGCCCAGCTCATCGTTGACCGCGATCCGCAGGGCCTGGAAGGTGCGGGTGGCCGGGTGGATCCGGCCGTGGCGCGCCTTGGGTGGGAAGCAGCCGGCCACGGCGTAGGCCAGATCGGCCGTGGTGCGGCCGTTGCCGGCCCAGGGGCGCTCCGCCACCAGGCGCCGGGCGATCCGGCGCGACAGGCGCTCCTCGCCGTAGGCGTGGATCAGGTCCGCCAGGGCCGACTCGTCCAACCGGTCGATCAGCTCGGCGGCGGTCTCGCCGGCGTCGGGGTCCATGCGCATGTCGAGGGGGCCGGGGGCGCGGAAGCTGAAGCCCCGACCGGGCTCGTCCAGCTGGGGACTGCTCACCCCCAGATCGGCCAGCACCCCCACCAGGGGAGCGGGCGGGGTGAAGTCGGCGAAGTTGGCCGCCTGGATCACGGCCCGATCACCGAAGGGGGCGAGCCGCTCGGCGGCCGCGGCCCGGGCGGCGGGGTCCCGGTCGAGGCCGATCAGGCGCAGAGCGGGGTGGGCCGCCAGCAGCAGGGCACTGTGGCCGCCCCCGCCGAGGGTGCAGTCGAGCAGCAGCGCTTCCCCGGCCTCGGCAGCCCCGTGAACAGCCCCGTCATCGGCGCCGGCCGGTTGTCCAGGCAACCCGGAGAAGGCTGCGAGCACCGAATCGGCCAGAACCGGGAGATGGGCGAACGAAACGGCCATCTCACCTTCCTAAGATCCCGGCACTCCGTTCCTTGCGAAGGGCATGACCCAGCTCGAGACCCGCACCGAGCCGATGGTGGTCAATTTCGGCCCCCACCACCCGTCGATGCATGGGGTGCTGCGGCTCGTGGTGACCCTCGACGGCGAGGACGTGATCGACTGCGAGCCGGTGATCGGCTACCTCCATCGCGGCATGGAGAAGATCGCCGAGAACCGCACCAACGTCATGTTCGTGCCCTACGTGAGCCGCTGGGACTACGCGGCGGGCATGTTCAACGAGGCGATCACGGTGAATGCCCCCGAGAAGCTGGCTGACGTGCCGGTGCCCAGGCGCGCCAGCTACATCCGGGTGCTGATGCTGGAGCTCAACCGCATCGCCAACCACCTGCTCTGGCTTGGCCCCTTCCTCGCCGACGTCGGCGCCCAGACGCCCTTCTTCTACATCTTCCGGGAGCGGGAGATGATCTACGACCTGTGGGAGGCGGCCACCGGCCAGCGGCTGATCAACAACAACTACTTCCGCATCGGCGGGGTGGCCGTCGATCTTCCCTATGGCTGGCTGGAGAAGTGCGCCGACTTCTGCGACTGGTTCGGCCCCAAGATCGACGAGTACGAAAAACTGATCACCAACAACCCCATCTTCCGCAAGCGGATCGAGGGGCTGGGGGTGATCGAGCGGGAGCAGGCGATCAACTGGAGCCTCTCCGGTCCGATGCTGCGGGCTTCGGGCGTGCCCTGGGATCTGCGCAAGGTGGATCACTATGAGTGCTACGACGACTTCGAATGGTCGGTGGCCTGGGAGAAGGAGGGAGACTGCTATGCCCGCTACCGGGTGCGGATCGAGGAGATGCGCCAGTCGCTGAAGATCCTGCGCCAGGCCATCGCCATGATTCCCGGCGGACCCACCGAGAATCTGGAGGCCCGCCGGATGGCCGAAGGCAAGAAGAGCGAGTGGTACGGCTTCGACTACCAGTACGTCGCCAAGAAGGTGGCGCCCACCTTCAAGATTCCCGATGGCGAGCTCTACTGCCGGGTGGAATCGGGCAAGGGTGAACTGGGCGTGTTCATCATGGGCAACAACGACGTCACCCCCTGGCGCTGGAAGATCCGCGCCGCCGATTTCAACAACCTCCAGATCCTCCCCCACATCCTCAAGGGGGCCAAGGTGGCCGACATCATGGCCATCCTGGGCTCGATCGACGTGATCATGGGATCGGTGGATCGGTGAGCACGGCCGGCCGGCGCTGGATCCGCCGGCTTGCTCGTTGCGGCCCCCTCCTGCCCCTGGGGGCCACCGGTTTTCTGGTGCTCAAGGGGCTGCATCCGGGTCTGCCCGGCCTGAGTTGCCCGTTGCGGGCCCTCACCGGCATCCCCTGCCCCACCTGCTATCTCACCCGGGCCACGGCGGCGAGTCTGGTGGGTCGCTTCAACGATGCCGTGGCCCTGCACGCCTTCGGCCCGGTGCTGGCCGCCGGCCTGGTGCTCTGGGCGCTGCAGGCGCTGCGCACCGGCCGACTGGTGCCCCGGGTGCTGCGGGGCTGGCACCTGGCGGCCATGGGCGCGCTGCTGCTGCTGTACTGGGCCGGCCGCATGGGGCTGACCTACGGCCTCGGCCTGCAGGCCTTTCCGCTTCGATAAGGACCCGCCACGCAGGGCGGGGGTCACGCTGCGGCGGATGGTGGCGGGCCGCGTTAGCCGAGGACCCCATCCCGGCTGCCGAACTGGAAGGGCGGGCACGGCTTCCCGAAGCCAGCGCCTAGTGTGAACTCCTCTCTACAGACGTTCCCTCTGGACAGCGGTCGTGTTCGTTTTTTCCTCTACGCCCTGGGGCCCGTCTTCATCCTGGTGTCGCACCTCGGCTGCCTGCTGCTGCTGGCCACGGGGCTGAGCCTGGCGGCCGCGGGCTGGGCGCTGGCGCTCTACCTGATCCGGATGCTGGCCACCACCGCGGTCTACCACCGTCTGATCACCCACGGCAGCTACCGGGCGCCCAGGCTGGTGCACTGGATCGGGTCCCTGGTGGGGGCCTCGGCGGGACAGATGGGACCGAGCTGGTGGAAGGCCCATCACCTGGCCCACCACCGCCATGTGGACACCGACCTCGATCCCCATTCGCCCCTGAAGCCTGAGGCAGGCCTGGGTGGGTTCTGGCGCTCGCAGGCGGGCTGGCTGCTGGCACCCTCGTTCTTCCCGGAGCGGTTGCCCGCCGATGTGGAGGCAGATCCTGTGCTCAGGCTGATCGACCGCCTGCATTTCGTGCCGCTGCTGGTCCTGGGTGGGGTGTCCTATCTCCTTGGCGGACTCGAGTGGCTGGCGGCCTTCTTCCTGAGCACCACCTTGCTCTTCCACGGCGTGGCCACGGTGAATTCTCTGGCCCACATCGCCGGTGAGCGGCCGTTCCTCACCAATGACATGAGCCGGAACAACGGCTGGGTGGCGCTGATCACCCTCGGCGAGGGCTGGCACAACCTCCACCACGCCTTCCAGTGGTCGGTGCGCCAGGGCTACGGCGTGCGAGGGGGCCGCATCAGGGCGCTGCCTGATCCCACCTATGTCTTCATCCGCGGCCTCGAACGCCTGGGCTGGGCGGATCGGCTGCGCCTGCCGGCGGCGGAGGAACTGCTCGAGCGGGCACGCCCATGACGTGGTGGTGTCGCCTCAGCTGAGCACCCCCCGGTGGTACGCGGCGTTCTGGATGTAGAAGGTGGCCACCGGCACCGCCACCAGCGAGCCCAGGAAGCAGGTGAAGACCGAGACCACCAGTACCAGCAGCCAGGCCAGCAGCTCAATGCCGGCGAACACCCGGCCCTGGGGCGAGCCGTACACGGCCTGGAACGAGGAGGAGAAGGCGTCGAGGATGGGGCTGTCGGTGAGGAACACCTTGTTGACGTACACCGGCATCACCAGGGTGACGGCGAGGCCGGGCAGGATGCAGAGCACGAAGCCGATCGCGGCGACGATCGTGAACAGGGCGCCGGCCAGGATGTAGCGCACCGGCCTTTGCATCAGCACCCGCAGGGCGGCTTCGGCGTCGATCGTTTCGCCGCTGGCGTAGTGCATCGCCGGCACCGCCACGAACAGCACCCCCACCAGATTGGAGAGGATCGTGAAGGGCAGCTGCACCAGGTTGCCGAGCACCGCCCCCAGGCCGGCCGCGGCCTCCGCACCCGCCGCGCCGCTGGAGAGACCCACCCCCAGGGTGGTGAGCGCCAGCGAGGCCACGACGCCGATGACACCGATCACGATCGTCACCACCCAGATCAGCAGGATGGTGGGGATGTGGGCCAGGAAGGCGGCCCAGGCCTTGGAGATGCTGGGGGGCTCGTAGGCGATCGCGGCGGCCAAGGGGAAGGGTTCGTACTGGGCGGAACCTAGGGGCGTTCCGCCGGGCCAGCAACGGATCCGGGAGGCCGACGCCTCCCGAAGGGCGCCACCATGGGGCCTGGAAGCGCCCCGCCGGCGCCATGGAGGTGGCATGTCCCCATCGGACCCGGTCGACTGGCTGCTGCTCTGCCGCACCGTGCGCTTCGGTGACACCGATGCCGCCGGGGTGATGCACTTCCACCAGCTGCTGCGCTGGTGCCATGAGGCGTACGAGGAAAGCCTGGAACGGTTCGGCGTGGTGGCCGGCGAGATCTTCCCCGGGCCAGGCCGGACGCCTGCCGTGGCCCTGCCGATCGTGCACGCCAGTGCCGACTACCGGCGCCCCCTGGCCTGCGGCGATCCCCTGGCGATCGAGCTGCGGCCCCTGCAGCTCGACGGCGGCAGCTTCGAGATTCGCTTCCGCTTCCTCCACGGCCCCGAGGAGGCGGGCACGGGGCTGACCCGGCACGTGGCCATAGAGACGGCCAGCCGCCGGCGGACGGCTCTGCCCGCCAGCGTCGCCCAGTGGCTGGAGGCCAGCCGGACGGGCCCCTAGCGGCGGTGGATCCCGGCCCAGGCCAGGGCGGCCAGCTGCAGCGGCAGCAGCGCCGCCATCAGGGCCAGGGGGTGCAGGCCATCGTGGGGCGTGGAGGCCAGGGCCAGGAAACTCACCAGCCCGCCTCCCGCCACCAGGAGAAGGGCCAGCCGCCGCGGCCGACCCGCTGCAGGCCGGAGCACGGGCATCAGAACCACTCCCGGGTGGCGTCGATGTACTGGGCCTGGAACTCGTCGGTGGACTTGGTGAGATAGATGACGCCTTCGATCACCCCGATGATCCCCATCACCGAAGCGCCGAAGCCGCAGGTGAGCACCGTGACCAGCAGCATGATCAGCCCGGCTTTGCTGTAGCCCAGCACGAACTTGTGGATGCCCAGCGATCCCAGGAAGATGGCCAGCAGCCCTGCGGCCAGCTTCTTGTTGCTGGTCTCGACCTGTTGACTTTCGGTCATCGTTGCAGGGGCATGTCAGAAGGCTTCTAGCGAGTCCAGCCAGCGCTGCCAACGTCCCCGTTGCCATTTGCCGGCGGCGGTGGGCGCCAGCGAGGGGCAGAGGTGCCAGCTCCGGGGCCGCTCGGCGGGGGCCCAGGCGGCCGTGATGGCCTGCAGCCGCGCCAGAAGCTCCGTCCCTTCCTCCTGCCTGAGTGGCCGCACCAGGGCCACCAGCCGTTCCCCCCACTCCGGATCGGGCCGGGCCAGCAGCAGCACCGCCGCCAGGCCCGCCCCCCGCTGGGCCGCCTCGGCCTGCAGCCGTTCCTCCAGCCGCTCCGGGAACACCGTCTCGCCGCCGCTGTGCAGGGCCCCGTCGAGGCGGCCGAGCAGCTCCAGCCCCTCGCGCCCGATGCGGCCGCCGTCGCCGCTGCGCCACCAGCCGCCCGGCTGTAGCGGCAGGGGCTGCAGGCGGCCCGCCACCAGCCGGCCGGGGCTGAGGCGCCCGCAGCGCACCTCCACGGCCCCGGTGGGCCCATCAAGCCGCAGGGTCACGTCCGCCAGCGGCGCGCCACAGCCCGCGGCGCCGGCCAGGAAGCGCTGCGGCGGCAGGGCACACACCATGGCGGCGGTCTCGGTGGCGCCGTAGCAGGGGGCCAGGGGCAGCCGGGCCCGGCGGGCGGCGGCCGCCAGCGACGCCGGCAGGGCGGCCCCCCCGACCCAGATCAGGGCACAGCCGGCCAGCCAGGCCGTGGCCGCGGGGCTGGCCATCAGCCGGGCCAGCTGGGTGGGCACCAGGGAGAGCAGCACGGGCCGCCCCCGGGGGAGGGGACAGGCCTCGGGCAGGAGCTCCGGCCGGCGCAGCAGCGACGGGGCCAGCCAGCGCAGCTCCCCTCCCCAGTGGCGGGCCCGCACCAGCGGCAGCAGGCCACTGACGTGGTGCAGGGGCAGAGGGTCGAGATGGAGGCAGGGGGACGGCTCCAGGCCCAGCCCCTCCAGCCAGGCGGCGGTGGCCTCGGCGGAAGCCTTCAGGTGGGCCAGGGGCTGCAGGCACCAGTGCCGTCCCCCGCTGCTGCCGCCGCTGCCCACCACCACGGCGGCCCCGAACCGTTCCAGCTCCGCCAGCTCCCCCGAAGCGCCGCCCAGGGCCGCCGCCAGATCCCCCTGCTGCCCCGGGCCCGCCAGGGCCACCAGCCGCTGCCGCCCCCAGGCCTGCTCCAGGCGGGTCGCCGCCTCCACGGGATCGGCCCGGGCGGCATCGAGCAGCAGGGGCGCCCAGGGGGGATCGGCCACGCGGGGTCTCGGCGGAGCGCCACGCTCAGGCGGCGCTTTCGGGCACGGTAGGGCTGGTGAGGGGCGCCAGCGCCGGCTCCGGCTCAGGCCGCCGCCGCCCAGACCCGTTCCGGGTCCGGATCGAACAGGGGGCCGCTGGGCGTCCAGTCCGGCGCCAGGCCGGGGGCCACCGGCGTCGGTCCCCGCCACTGCAGGGCCGCCAGGTGGGCCGTCCAGCGGCCGCCGATGCCGGTCTCGAAGCCGGTGCTCACCATCAGCCGGGGCACACCCCGGCCCAGCTGGGCCAGCAGGGGCCGGGGGTCCCCGTCCTGGGACGGACGCCGCACCTGCCAGCCCGCCCAGCGCTGCCGCAGCTGGGGCCGCTGGCGCAGGGATTCATCCAGGGCCACCGGAAGGCGCAGGGCCAGTGCCTCCAGGCCCTCCTGGTCGTTGGCGGCCAGGGGCTGCTCCAGCCACTGCAGCCGGAGCTCCGGCCCCAGCCGCTCCGCCCAGGCGGCGGCGGTGGCCCGGTCCCAGCCGCCGTTGGCGTCGAGCCGCAGGCGGCCATGGGCCGGCAGGCGCTCCAGCAGCCGCTCCAACAGGCCCCGCTCCAGCCCATCGGCCGCCGCCGCCACCTTCCACTTGAACGTGGGCGGCGCGAGGGGCGGCAGGGAAGCGGCGCCGGCGAGCCCCCGCTCCAGGGCGGCAAGCATCGCCTCACCGGCGGGGAGCAGCCAGGCCGATGGGGGAGCGGCCAGCCAGCCGCCCGCCGCCGCCCCCACCGCTCCGTCGGCCTCGGCCAGGGCCGCCCCCAGGGCGAAGGCCAGGCTGGGCGGCAGGGCGGGCAGGCGGCGCTCCAGAGCGTTCCGCTCCACGGCGGAGCCGAGGCCCTCCAGCGCGGCGGCCACCGCATCGGTTTCCCCCGGGTCGAGCGGGGCCGCCTCGCCCCAGCCGACGCCGCCGCCTTGCCCCTGCAGCCGCAGCAGCCAGCCCCGTTTCGCCGCGACCGTGCCGTTGGCCGTCTGCAGCGGCCGGGGCAGCCGGAAGGCGAAGGGCCTCAGGCGCAGCTCCAGGGGCCCCTGCGGCCCCGCCCCCCCGGCCGTGCCTGTGCTCACCGGCCCGCCAGCGCCGTCAGCCAGGGGCCGAGGGCCAGGCCGCAGGCGAGCCCCAGGCCGTTGAAGGCCTGGAAGCGCAGGGCCAGGAACTTGCTGCCGATGATGCGCTCAGGCTGGTGGTGCTGCTCGCCGAGGAGCCGGATCAGGGCCCGGGCCGGCGGCAGGCCGATGGCCCCCAGCAGGGCGGTGAGGGGCCACCATCCCAGCAGCACCGGCGCCCACTGGAGCGCCAGGGCGGCGGCCACGAACCAGGGCACCAGGCCGGCGGCGCGCCGGGTGCCGAGCCGCACCACCGGAGAGCGCTTGCCGTGGGCGGCGTCCTCCTCCACCTGGTGGAAGTGGGAACAGAACAGCACCAGGGTGGTGGCCAGGGCCGGTCCGCTGCCCAGCAGAAGGGCGGCCCCCCAGGGCACCCCGCCCGCCCCCTCCCCGGCCGGGGCCAGGGCCAGCAGGGCGGCGGCGGTGGCACAGGGGCCGAAGGCCAGCCAGCAGAGGGGTTCCCCCAGGCCCCGGTAGCCGAGGCGGAACGGGGGCCCCTGGTAGAGGTAGCCCAGACCGCAGCAGGCCAGCACCAGCAGCAGCACGGCGGTGCTGCTGCGCAGGGCCACCAGGGTCATCAGGGCCAGCCCCACCACCAGACAGCCATTGGCCAGGGCCAGCACCCGGTCCCGCCGGCCGGTGAGGTTGACCACCGAATGGGGCTTGCCATGGGTGTCCACGCCGGTGTCGGCGTCGAAGACATCGTTGGCGAGGTTCTCCCAGCCCAGCAGCAGCACGGCCGCCAGCAGGAACAGCAGCAGCTGCCCGGGCCGCAGGCCCAGACCCTGGCCCAGCCGCCAGCCCGCCGCCAGCAGCACCGGCATCACCGCCACGGCGTACATGGGCCACTTCACCGCCGCCCGCCAGAGGCGGCCGCGAGAGGAGGCCTGCGAGGCGGCGCCACCCCCCGCGGCGTAACGGCTTGCGACGACCTGTGGCTCAGACATGGGGGCCGCGGGCGTTGGGCGGGGAAAGGCCCATACATTTGAGCAGCCTTCCGCCCCGGTCCCGCGGCCCCTTGGTGCAGGCCCCTGCCACCTTCTCCGCGCTGCTCTCGGCAGCCACCGCCGCCAGCCGGCGCCTGGAGGAGGAGGGAGTGCTCAGCCTGGCCCTGCCGATGGCCGCCCTCGACCCCCTCGTGGCCCTCACCCACCTGGGCGCGGGCGGCGACTTCCGCTTCCTCTGGGACGGCGCCCCGGGGCTCAGCATCGCCGCCGCCGGCCAGTGCAACAGCCTGGAGCTGAGCGGTCCGCGGCGCTTCGAGCTGGCCCAGCGCTTCAGCAGCCTCAGCCTCAGCCGCCTGGCCAGCGCACCGGCCCCCTGTCCGGCCCTGGCCCGGCCCCGGGTGCTGCTGGCCTTCGCCTTCTTCGAGAGCCCCCTGCACCCCGGCACCGGGGCGGCGGGGGTGCAGGCGGTCCTGCCCACCTGGCAGCTGAGCCGCCAGGGCCGCCACTGCTGGCTGCGGCTGCAGCGCAGCCTGGGGGGCGACGTCACGGCCCGCAGCGTGGCCGAGGAGCTCTGGGACACCCGCCAGCGGCTCGAGGCCCTGGCCGTGGGCAGCCCTTCCGTGGCGGGCCGGGGCACCCCGGTGGGCATCGCCCATGGCTCCCACTGGCACGCGGGCTACCGCTCCGCCCTCGACCGGGCCCTGGAGCTGGTGGAGCGGGGCGAGCTGCAGAAGCTGGTGCTGGCGGTGCGTCAGCACCTGCTGCTGGATGGTCCCCTCGATCCCCTCAGCCTGCTGTCGCACCTGCGCCGCAGCCAGCCCGGCAGCTGCCGCTTCCTCTGGCAGCGCTCGGAGCGGGAAGCGCTGGTGGGGGCCTCGCCGGAACGGCTGCTCACCCTGCGGCAGGGCCAGCTGCGCAGCGATGCCCTGGCCGGCACCGCGCCACTGGGGGAGCCGGCCGATCTACTGCTCCAGTCGCGCAAGGACCGCCACGAACACGAGCTGGTGGTGGAGACGATCACCGCCGTGCTGCAGAAGGCGGGCCTCGATCCACGGCGGCCGCGGCGGCCGCGGCTGGCCCGCCACGGCTCCCTGGTCCATCTGCACACCCCGATCACGGCGTCGCTGCGGGGTCAGGCCCCGCTCACCCTGGCCGAAGCGCTCCACCCCACCCCGGCGGTGGCGGGCCTGCCCCGGCGCGAGGCGATGGCCTGGCTGCGCAGCCTGGAGCCGTTCGAGCGGGGGCACTACGCCGCCCCGATCGGCTGGATCGACACCGAGGGCGACACGGACCTGCGGGTGGCGATCCGCAGCGGCACCCTGCGGGGGCGGCAGCTGGAGCTCACCGCCGGGGCGGGGCTGGTGCGGGGCTCCCACCCCGAGCGGGAGCTGCAGGAGGTGGCGCTCAAGCTCGGGGTGCTGCAGCAGCAGCTCAACCTGCCGGTGGCGGCCGGCTTCAGCTGAGCCGGACCGCCCTCAGCCGGCCAGCAGGCGCTCGATCACCTGATCGGCCAGGGGCCGGCGGCCCAGCCATTCCACTTCCCGCACGCCGGTGGGGCTGGTGACGTTGATCTCGCTGAGCCGGCCGTCGATGACGTCGATGCCGACGAAGAACAGCCCCTCGGCCCGCAGCACGGGCGCCAGCTCGGCGCAGATGTGCCGCTCGGCGTCGGTGAGGTCGGCGGCGACCGGGGCGCCGCCCAGGGCCAGGTTGCTGCGGAATTCGCCCGCCTTCGGCAACCGGTTCACGGCGCCGAGGGGCTCCCCGTCCACCAGCAGGATCCGCTTGTCGCCGGCGGTGACCGCAGGCAGAAAGGCCTGGACCATCACCGGCAGCGTCTCCTGGACGGTGACCAGCTCCAGCAGGGAGCACAGCCCGGGGGCCGCCGCCGCGGTCCGCACCACCCCCTGGCCGGCCCGGCCCGCCAGGGGCTTGAGCACCACCTCCTGGTGGCCCGCGGCGAAGGCGGCCAGCTGCTCCACCCGGGCGCTCACCAGCGAGGGCGCCATCAGGTGGCTGAAGCGCAGCGCGCCCAGCTTCTCGTTCCACGACCGCAGCGCGGCCGGGCTGTTGAGCACCCGCACCCCGAAGGGCTCGGCCAGCTCCAGCAGCTGGGTGGCGTAGAGATAGGCCTCATCGACCGGCGGATCCTTGCGCATCCAGATCCAGCGGAAGTGATCCAGCGGCATGTCACGGGGCCCATCCACCTCGACCCAGGGATCGGGCACGCTCCAGCCCTCGGCGGTGGCGGCCATCGGGGCCAGTCGCACCGGCTGGGCCCAGGCCCGGGGCCGGTGGCGGCCGTCGTCCGCAGCGGCGCTCGAGAGATCGGCCTGGGTGCAGACCCATACCGCCAGACCGGCCCGCTGGGCCGCCTGCATCAGGGCCACGCTGGAATCCTTGGCCGGCCGCAGGCGCGTGATCGGATCGACCACGAACAGCTGGGCGTCCTGATCGCGGCTCACGCGGACAGACGCAGGATGGGGCCCAGTTCACCGGCCGTGTTGAGCTTGGCGAGCTCCACGTAGCCGCCGATGGCGATGCCATCGATGAAAATCTGGGGAACGCTGGTGCGGCCGCCGGAGCGCTTCATCATCACTTCCTTGTTGATCTCATCGTCGTCGATGATGAATTCGTTGTAGGTGACCCCCAGCCGATCCAGGAGACCCTTGGCCCGGATGCAGTCAGGGGAGAAGCGATAGGTATAGATCTCCACCTTGGCCGGCGGCTTCACCTCCACGGCGTCCTGCCCGGATTGCTCTGGGGGGACTCCTGGGATCTCCATCCGGTCTCACATGGGGCGTCAGCGCGCAGCTTAAGGGGACCGTCCATGCCCCACCAGATCCGCCTGGGCCGATCGGCGCAGGCCCGGCATCCTGGGGCCTGATCTCCCGGCGGAGCATGGTCCGTCGGCCCGATGCCCCCCCGTCCCCCTTCGCCCCAGCAGATCCGCAACGCCCTGCAGGTGGGGTTCGCCGGGTTCCTGGCGGCCGGCATCCACGCGGCGGCCGGACCGGACGTCAACGCGATCGACGGCTTCTACGTGGTCTACGGCGCCGCCCGCAGCCTGCTGCCCACTCCGGAGGCATCGCGGGAGGCGGCCTGGGCGCGGATCGTGGGCACCGTGTTCGGCGGCGCCGTGGTGGTGCTGCTCACCCTGGCCCTGCACAACTGGCTCGCCATCGGCATCGGCTACGTCCTCATCCAGTTGCTGGGACGCCGGCTGGGGCTGGGTCCGGCCACGCTGATGAACGCCGTGATCATGACCGTCCTGATCCTGGCGGTGCCCGCCCACGAGCGGATGGGGGGCTGGTACGTCGTCGACAGGACCGGCTGGCACCTGCTCGGGCTGCTTCTTGGCATGGCCGTCGAGCGCCTGTTCTGGTTCCGCTCGCCGCTGCAACGCCTGGAGGACAGCGAGCGGGGTCTGCAGGGCCGGATCGAAGCCCTGCTGGCGGGCCCGTCCCCCGACGGAGCGGAGGAGCTGATCGGTGCCTACGGCGCCCACTGCGCCGTGCGCGCCGCCGTGCTGCGCAGCCCCCAGGCCCTCGGCCTGGCGAGTGAACGGATGCAGCAGCGGCACGAGGCGCTCGAGCAGGCCCTGCGCCACGCCGTCGCCCTGGTCCGGGTGCCGGCCGTGCTGCGCTCCATCGACGCCGACGCCTGCCGCGAGGCCCTGCTCCGGCTGCGGAGCCTGGCGGCGGCGCCATGACAGCACCCGGACGGTCGGCCGTGATCGTGCGCAACGGGGCGGTCCTGGCGCTGGTGGTGGCCGCCTGCAACCACCTGGCGCTGCCGGAGGGACTGTTCCTGGCCCTGGCGGTGCTCACGATTCTCGAGACCGACCTCGGCGGCGGCGTGCTGGCCGGGCGGGAGCGGATCATCGGCACCCTGCTGGGACTGCTCGCCGTGGTGATCGGGGCGGGGATCCTGGGCGGCCCGTCCAGCGCCCTCGGCGTCTTCGTGGGACTGACCCTGGTGCGGCTGTTCGGGTTCGCCGCCGGTCTGACCAGCGGCTTCGTGGTGGGCGGGCATGTGGTGGCGGGCAGCCTGATGAACCACGGCGCCGCCTGGTGGCACTACGGGTTCTGGCGCACGGTGATGACGATCCTGGGCGTGATCCTGGGGGTGCTGGTGTCGCGGCAGATCTACAGCCAGCGGGCCGCCAGCGCCTGGCAGGCCTCCTGTGACGGCTGGCTGCTCGATCTGGCCCGCTTCCTGGAGCGCCTGCCGACCACTCCCGAGCCGGAGCCGCAGGTCGAGGCCCTGCGGGAACGCCGCAATGGCCTGCGCCGCCGGCTGCCCCAGCTGGCGGCGGAGCGGACCCTCATCCACGGCCAGCCGGACGAGGCGGTGCTGCGGGCCCAGCGGCTGCTGCAGCACGGCAGCACGGTGATGAGCGCGGCACGGGATCTCTGCCTGCTGCTCAGGAAGGGGGCCCCGGCGGAGTGGATGCCGCCCGGGCTGATCCCGCGGCTGCTGGACAGCGGCCGGACCCGGATCGGAGCGCTCGTCGAGGGGCGGGAGGCCCCGGACGCGCTGGCGGACCTGGGCCGCTGCCGGGAGCAGCTGGCCGCGGCGCTGCCGGCGCCCCAGGCGACCGATCCGGAGCCCCAGGAGGCCCGCACCCAGCTGCTGATCGCCAGCCGGCTGCTGCTGCTCGCGGATGCCCTGATCCAGTTGCCCCGCTCCCCGCAGCGCACGGGGCGACCGGATGGGGGGCGCTGATAGGGTCGAGCCAACGCCGGATTCGCTACCCCTTGCTGGATCTCACCGACTTCAAGCGCGACCTCTCCGAGCTCACCGACCGCCTGGGCCATGCCCAGGACTGTCTTTGACGTACCGGCCCTGAAAGCCCGCCAACGGGACCTGGAGCAACTCGCCTCCCAGCCCGGCTTCTGGGACGACCAGCAGCAGGCCCAGAAGCAGATGCGCCAGCTGGATGAGGTGAAGGCCCAGCTGGAGCAGTTGCAGCAGTGGCAGGCGGCGATCGACGACGCCCGCGCCACCCTGGAGCTGTACGACCTCGAGCCCGATGAGGAGCTCCTCGGCGAGGCCAACGGTGGCCTGCAGCAGCTCAAGGGCGCCCTCGACCGCTGGGAGCTGGAGCGCCTGCTGAGCGGCCCCTACGACAAGGAGGGGGCGGTGATCTCGATCAATGCCGGTGCCGGCGGCACCGACGCCCAGGACTGGGCCCTGATGCTGATGCGGATGTACACCCGCTGGGCCGAGGACCACGGCATGAAGGTGACCGTGGATGAGCTCTCCGAGGGGGAGGAGGCCGGCATCAAGAGCTGCACGATCGAGATCGACGGCCGCTACGCCTACGGCTACCTGCGCAATGAGAAGGGCACCCACCGGCTGGTGCGGATCTCGCCCTTCAATGCCAACGACAAGCGCCAGACCAGCTTCGCCGGCGTCGAAGTGATGCCCAAGCTCGAGGAGGAGGTCAAGCTGGACATCCCCGAGAAGGACCTGGAGGTCACCACCTCCCGCTCGGGCGGCGCCGGCGGCCAGAACGTCAACAAGGTGGAGACGGCCGTGCGCATCCTGCACATCCCCACCGGCCTGGCGGTGCGCTGCACCCAGGAACGCTCCCAGCTCCAGAACAAGGAGAAGGCGATGGCCCTGCTGATGGCCAAGCTGCTGGTGATCGCCCAGGAGCAGCGGGCCGCCGAGATCGCCGACATCCGCGGCGACATCGTCGAAGCGGCCTGGGGCAACCAGATCCGCAACTACGTCTTCCACCCGTACCAGATGGTCAAGGACCTGCGCACCGGCGAGGAGACCACCGACGTGCAGGGGGTGATGGACGGGGATCTGGATCCCTTCATCCAGTCGCTGCTGCGCCAGGGTGTGGAGATCGCCGCCGACGCGGCCGCCTGATTCCCTCCGCAGCGCCCCCCATGCCCGAGCGCCCCAGCCCCCCGCCCGCCCCCGCCGCACCGGGGGAGGAAAGCCCCAGCTTCGTCAAGCTGGCCATGCGCAACATGGTGCGCAAGGGCCGCCAGAGCCTGCTGCACTTCGGGCTCACCGCCCTGGGCCTGTGCGGGTTCCTGCTGCTGATCGCCTGGCTGGGGCGGCCCAGCCTGCCCGGATGACGGCGCCGGAGATCGACCTGGCCTTCAGCCTGGAGTCCGGGGACTGCGGCGATGCCCCTCTCCTGGAGCCCCTGACCGACCCCGCCGTGGCCGAAGCCCTCTGGAGCGGCCATCTGGGGGCCTGGCTGGCCCAGCTGCTGCCGGAGCTGCCGGCCCCCCTGCGCGCCGCCGGCTACAGCCTGGGGCTGGAGCTCACCGGCGACGCCACGATCGCGGAGCTCAACGAGGCCTGGCGGCAGCACAGCGGCCCCACCGACGTGCTGGCCTTCGCCGCCCAGGAGGAGGCGCCGCCCGCCCCCGCGGGGGTGGAGCCGGACTGGCTGGAGCTGGGCGACATCGTCATCTCCCTCGACACGGCCCGGCGGCAGGCCGAGGCGGCCGGCCACGGCCTCGGCGAGGAGCTGCTGTTCCTGGCCAGCCACGGCCTGCTGCACCTGCTGGGCTGGGACCACCCCGATGACGACAGCCTGGAGGCGATGCTGGCCCGGCAGACGGCGCTGCTGGTGGCCTCCCCCTCCTGACAGGGGCTGTTCCCGGCGACCATCGGCGGTAGGGTGCCGCTTGTCCCTCCAACGGCGGTGCGATGCCGATGCTCGTTCCCGGGGAACCTCCGCCGGCCCTCCGCCAGGTCACCGGCAAAGTGACCGGCGACGGGGCCAGCGACGTGCACCGCCGTGGCAGGCGCCTGCGGGTGGGGGCCTGGAAGGTGGCGGGCGACCTGCCGGCGAGCTTCCGCTACGCCGCCCAGGGGCTGGCCTACGGCTTCGCCAGCCAGCGCAACTTCCGCATCCATGTGGTCACCGGTGCGGTGGTGTTCGGCCTGGGGCTGTGGCTGCGCCTGGCCGCCGACCGCCTGGCGGTGCTGGTGCTCACGGTGGCGGCGGTGCTGGTGCTGGAGCTGCTCAACACGGCCACCGAGGCGGTGGTGGATCTCGCCATCGGCCGCCAGTTCCACCCCCTGGCCCGCATCGCCAAGGACTGCGCCGCCGCCGCCGTGCTCGTCGCCGCCCTCTCGTCGCTGCTGATCGCCCTGCTGCTGCTCGTGCCCCCCCTGCTGATCCGCCTCGGCGTCTAGACCGTCCCCATGCTCCTGGTCCTCGACAACTACGACAGCTTCACCTTCAACCTGGTCCAGTACCTGGGTGAACTGGCCGCCGACCACCCCCTCGCCGCCGAGGTGCGGGTGGAACGCAACGACGCCCTCGACCTGGAGCAGATCCGGGCCCTCGACCCGGCGGCGATCCTGATCTCCCCCGGCCCCGGCGACCCGGACCAGGCCGGGGTCTGCCTGGAGGTGCTGCGGCACCTGGGGCCCACCGTGCCGGTGCTGGGGGTGTGCCTGGGTCACCAGTGCCTGGCCCAGGTGTTCGGCGGGCGGGTGGTGCGGGCCGGCGAGCTGATGCACGGCAAGACCTCACCGGTCCACCACCGCGGCGCCGGCGTGTTCGAAGGCCTGCCCGAGCCCCTCACCGCCACCCGCTACCACAGCCTGATCGCCGAGCGGGAGACCCTGCCCGACTGCCTGGAGATCACCGCCTGGCTGGAGGACGGCACGATCATGGGCCTGCAGCACCGCGACCATCCCCACCTGCAGGGGGTCCAATTCCACCCGGAGAGCGTGCTCACCCAGGCCGGTCACCAGCTGCTGGCCAATTTCCTGCGCCAGGCCTCCCACTGCTAGTTTCGCGCCACATCCCGGGCCCGGTGGGGCCAGACGCGACTCCATGGTTGACCCCACCAGCCGGTCCGCGACAGCGCTGACCGGATCCGCGACAGCCCTGCGCAGGACCGCCACTCCAGGGCTGCGCCTCGGCGCGGCTCTGGCCCTGGCGGCCGGACTCACCCTGCCGATGCCGGCGGCGGCCCAGAAGGGCGGCGGCGTCTCGATCACCCATCTGGGCCACAGCGCCCTGCTGATCCAGGGCGGTGGCGCCCGCGTCCTGGTCAACCCGTTCCAGGCCGTGGGCTGTGCCGCCGGGTTGCCCGAGCCCCGGGTCAGCGCCGATGTGATCCTGGCCAGCAGCCTGCTCAAGGATGAGGGCGCCCAGGTGGCCAGCGGCAAGTTCCTGGTGAAGCCGGGCTCCTACCGGCTGGCGGGCCTGCAGATCGAGGGCATCGCCGCCCCCCACGACCGGGTGGGCGGCCGCCGCTTCGGCAACGCCACCCTCTGGCGCTGGCGCCAGGGCGGCCTCGACATCGCCCACCTCGGCGGCACCGCCGGTCGCCTCAGCCCCGCCGATCGGGTGCTGCTGGGACGGCCCGATGTGCTGATCATCGGCGTGGGCGGCGGCGGCAAGGTCTACACCGGCCAGGAGGCGGCCGAGGTGGCCCGGGAACTGCAGGCCCGCCGTGTGATTCCGGTGCAGTACACCACCGGCAAACCCCCCGCCGGCTGCGACCAGGGGTCGGTGGAGCCGTTCCTGAAGGCGATGGTGGGGGCCACGGTGCGGCGCGGCGGCCGCACCATCTCGGTGGTGCCGCCCCTGGGGGATGGGGTGGTGGTGGAGGTGATGCGCTGAGGCCGGCGGCGGCTCCCGCGCCTCACCCCAGAGCGTCGATGCGGCGGTAGGCCTCCCAGAAGCGCTCCATCTGGGCACCGGTGCCGAGGCTGACCCGCAGGGAGCCGTCGATCAGCGGCTTGCCGGCCATCGAGCGCACCAGGATGCCGGCCTGGCGCAGGTCGGCCTCCACCGCCGCGGCCGGCCGGCGGGGCCAGAGCAGCAGGTAGTTGCCGCCGGCGGCATGGTGGCGCACCCCCGCCTGTTGCAGCTGGCCCACGAGCCGGTCACGGGCCCGCAGCACCTCGGCGACGTAGCCATCCACATAGGCCTGGTCGGCGAGGGCGGCATGGGCGGCGGTGACCGCAAAGCTGTTGATGTCGTAGGGGCCGCAGACCCGGCCCACCCGCTCCACCAGCGCCGGAGCGCCGATGGCGAAGCCGATGCGCAGGCCCGCCAGGCCGGCCGTCTTGGCCAGGGAGCGCAGCACCAGCAGGTTGGGGACCGCGGCGAAATCGGCGAGGGGCAGCACGCTGTCGCCGGTGAAGGCCTCGTAGAGCTCATCCACCACCACCAGGGTGTCCGGCGCCGCCGCCGCCAGCTCCAGGATCCGCTCGGGCGCCAGCCGGGTGCCGGTGGGGTTGTTGGGGTTGCAGATCAGCAGGATCCGTGGGGCAGCCGCCGCCGTTCCCGGGGCCGCCAGGGCCGCCCGGATCGCCTCGAAGGGGAAGGCGAAATCCGGCAGGCGGTAGGGAATCGCCTCGATCACCATGCCCTGCATGCGGGCACAGGGGGTGTAGTAGCCGAAGGTGGGGCTGGTGGTGAGCAGGCGGTCGCCCGGCGCGCCGAAGGCATGGAAGACGGCATGGATGGCCGCGTCCACCCCGTTGAACAGGCCGATGTGGGCCGGCGTGAGGCCCCGGCCCCCCAGCGAGCGCACCACCGCCTCCCGCAGGCCGTCGTACTCGGGGTAGATGGCGTAGTGATCGGCCGGTATCGCGCGGATCGCCTCCACCACCCGGGGGCTGGGGCCGACGGTGTTCTCGTTGAAATCGAGCCGCAGCAGACCTCGGCGCCCCTCCAGGGGGGCGCTGTAGGCCGTGAGGGTCTCCACCTCCGGCCGGGCCCGGGGGCAGGGGGGAACGGCCGGGCTCTCGCCTGGGGTGGGGCTGGTCACGGCGGCGGAGCTCAGATCGCTGCGACTGCCATCCTGCAGCGCAGCCCTACCGTCTGTGCACGTCGATCTGGAATCCGGTGGCGCGATCGGAGCTGGCCCTGCGGGCCCTGGAGCGGGGCGACCTGCGGTTCATCCACGACCAGGTGAACAACCGCAGCGTCATGGCCTACTGGTTTGAAGAGCCCTACGAGTCATTTGATGAACTGGAGGATCTCTACAACCGCCACATCCACGACAATGCCGAGCGCCGCTTCGTGGTGGAGAACAGGGCCAAGGAATTGATCGGCCTGGTGGAACTGATCGAGATCGACTACATCCACCGCCGGGCCGAATTCCAGATCATCATCGCCCCGGAGCACCAGGGCAAGGGCTACGCGCGCTTCTGCATCCACAAGGCCCTCGACTACTCCTTCACCATCCTGAATCTGCACAAGATCTACCTGTCCGTAGCCGTTGACAACGCCAAGGCCCTGCACCTCTATCAGCAGTGCGGCTTCGTCGAAGAGGGCCATCTGGTGGGCGAGTTCTTCATCGAAGGCCAGTATCGCGACGTCAAACGCATGTACATCCTTCAGGAGGATTATCTGGCCAGGATGCCCAAGACCTGAGGTTCAGCCCGTCGGCCGTGGATCTCGACCGGGCAAGGGCTGATCGGTGCCCTCCAGCCCCCGGAGGGCGCAGAGGCGCTCAGAAAGAGAACTCAGACGATCCCGGAGGCGGCAATCGTGGCGTTCGGGATGTCCAGCTTCCGGGCAATCTGATTGGCGATCCTGGCGCCAAGCCACACACCACCGATGTGGCCCAGTTCCCGGGGGGTGGCCGGAACCCCGAAGACGTCATCCTCGCTGCCGGGAAGGCGGGTGGTGATGCCATCGCATTGTCGGTGCACCCCCAGATAGGCCCGGCTCACCGCGTTATCCACCATCGCCTCCCACAGGCTGCCGTAACTCAGGGTGAGACGGTCCCGCGGCCATGGGGTGCAGGGATCCCTGTTGCGACCATCGGACTCATCGGAGACGAGTTCGAAGCGCACATCATCCCGGCCGCTGCCGGCTGGATCGAAGCGGCTCAACCCCCGGGCCACCAGGAACAGGCGCAGCAGCTGGAAGGCCGCCGCACCGAGGGTGGCGTGGCCGGAGGGATAGGAGGGAAGATCGGGCGTCAGCCCCGCCCCGGTGCCGTCGGCATCCGGACGGCCCATGGGCAACCGGCTGGCTGCGGCGAGCCCCTTCGCCACAACGGCCTCCCGGACCCCCACCGCCGGCCGGCCCATCCTGTGGGTCGGGGCGTACTTGTAAAACCAGGCATCGATGCCCGCATCGGCCATGGCCACGGCGGCGCCAGCGATGGCAGCCAGTCCATCCAGCCCGTGGAGCTGGCCCGGATGGCGCGTCTCGATGGCGTCGAGCACCGTCAGCACCACCTGCAGATAGAGGCGGGGTGGGGAGCCGAGCTCCCGGGGGCCGTCGTACGCCCAGGCCGAGCCGATGACCTCCTCGGCCAGGCTGCGGAAGGCCGGATCGCCGGGGGCGCGCCGGAACTCCCCCGGGGAAGCGGCGGTGGCGGCATCGAGGCGGCCGGGGGGCGGCGGGAAATCCGTCACCCGGGTCGCGGCCAGTGGCGTGGCATGTCCCCAGTCGGCCCCCGCAAAACCCTGGGTCGGCTGGGGCGGTGCCGGCCGATGGTGGCAGGGCGTGCCATCGGCCGTGCCCGCGGCGCGCGCCTTGCTGAGGTCGTCGATGCCGACCTGGTGAACGGCCTTGCCGTAGGCCCTGCCGGCCATCTCCACCGGTGTCCCGGCCGGACCCAGGGCGAAATCATCGAGCCATTGGCGCCAGGCCCGCTCCAGTGGGGTGGCCTGGTTGGGGTAGCGAAGCCGGAGCACCTGGTGGCAGGCGGCCGCGGCGGCCAGATCCCTCATCTCCGGGCTGGGGAAGGGGAGCAGGCCGGCGGGGATGGGAAGGCTGAGCAGCTGCATGGCCGAGCCGGCGACGACGGACCTGACGTCATGCAGGGCCGCCAGGGCCATGGCGAGGGCCCGAGCCGTGAGGAAGGGGCCCCGCTGGTCACCGGGGGACAGGGAATCGGTGTGGTCCCGGCCAACACACTCCAGGCTCATGTCAATCCAGAAGCGCGTTCTGGAGCCGCCTGCCGCCATGGTCCTGTCCGTTAGGGCCCCCTGATTGTGTGGAGACAGCACGGAACGACCTGGACCTGGGAGCACCCGTTCCCGTGCTGTTGGTGATGGCTGGGTGTCATCCGGGTGACAGGAGGAGGCGCGCTCCCGATCCAGGGCGGCCGGGCGCCGGAGCGCCGATCGGATCCCCGGTCATTAGCGGCGCAGCTGATGCACCAGCCGGCCCCGAACCGGTGGCTCACTCGCCGCCGGTTCGGCGCGGATGCGCCGGATCGCGAGGGCCAGGGGTGGGGCGGCCAGCGCCAGCTTCGGACGGCTCTGGGAGCTCCACCACTCGAAGCCCAGCCCCGGCACCGTGGCCACCCGGTGGGCCATGGCATGGAAGAACACGTAGGCGGCCAGCAGCCGCCGGAGGGACCCGAAGCGGGATTCCCGGATCGCCTCGATCCCATCGTCGCTGGGGAGACGGAGGCCGTTGCCGCAGCCCCCATGGATCGGGCTGGGGATGACCAGGGCGGCCTGAACGTGTTCGGCGGTGATGCAGGGATCGGAACTCAGGGCGACGATCTCGGGACCCGCTCCCAGGTGGCGGAGCCCTTCGGCCTGCCGGGCCGCCCCGAGCACCGCATCGGCGTGGGCCCGCTGTCGCTGGCTGCAGCGGCCGTCGGGACCCCCCAGGAACAGCAGGGTGCCGCGCACCAGCCGATGGGCATAGCCGTGGGGGAGAGAATCGGCGGGATCCGCACCATGCACATCCAGGGCCGTGAGGCCATCGCTGAGGGCGAAGAGCTTGCTGACGAAGCTGCTGAGCAGCTGGTGCAGCCCCTCGGCCTCGCCGATCACCAGGCTGCGCCGACCGATGCGGGCCAGGGGCTGGCGCCCCTGAAGGACCCTCAGGCCCAGGGTCCAGCACCAGGGACCCAGGACATAGAGGGCCACATCGGCGGGCAGGCTCAGGGCCAGCAGCAGGGAACCCATCCCCTCCCCTTCGGCCAGGCCGGCCAGCGGCAGCAGGGCGAGGGTGAGGCCCCGGAACAGGGGCATTCCCCATCCCAGGCTGCCGAGGACGTAGAGCGCGTGGATCAGCCAGGCGGCCGGGGTCTCCAGGACATGCCAGGCCCACCGCCTGCCCTCCTGGACCAGCCGGCGGGAGACGGCGGTGGGGTGGGGCTGCCCCCCCTCGTCGGCACCGATGATCTCCCGGACATCGTTGACCAGAAGCTGGTCCTCCATCGTCTCCAGTGCCAGCAGCGCCTCCGGTCGCAGCCGCAGCCCCAGGGGGCGCTGGTCGGGGAAGGCCTGCTGGACCTGGCGGCAGAGGCTGAACAGCAGCTCGGTGAGGGTCTGGTGCATGGCCGCCACCGTGGCGGTGGCCGCCTCGGAGGTACGGCGGCCGGCCGCCGTCGTGAACAGCCGATGGCGCCGGGCCTGGTCGGAGCCAGCGGAGCCATCGGGGTCGTCGGGGGCCGGCAGCGGAGACGCCGGCAGGCTGTCCGGGTCGCCGATGACCAGGAAGACGTCCCCGATCAGGGCCTCGCGCACCAGCCGGTCGCAGGCATCCAGCACCTGGCGGCAGGGGGTGCTCTGGGCGGAATCGCTGAGCACCAGCACGATCGACTGGCGGGACAGATTCAGGGACGACCCGTCGCCGTGCAGATGCTGGAGAACGGCGCTGGCGGAGAGCGCTTTGACGTGGAGCAGGGGCATGAGCCCCTCCAGATCCCGCGCGAAGTGCGCACCCAGCCAGAGGTTGTTCTCGAGGCCGGTGACCAGCAGATCCACATGGCTGGATCGGGCCAGGGCCGGATCCAGTCCTTCGCGCGTGAGCAACGCCTGCCTTTCGGCCAGCCGCATCGCCGTGGCGATCAGCAGCCGGGCCAGGGCCTGGGCGCTGGCGCGGTTGGCCGAGAGGGGATGGATCCAGTCGTCCTGGATCCTGGACAGCAGACCGGGGATCGCCGCCAGGTCCGCACCCACCGGATCCAGGCCACCGCGTCCGGCCCGGGGTGGGGGCTCGGCGGATCCGGGGCAGGTGCGGGAGGCCTGGCGGCGGCGACGGATCTCCTCGGCGGTCAGTTCACGCTCCTGCGAGAGCGAGTGGATGGTGAGGGCGGTGGGGGAGAGAACGGCGATCTCGCCGGCGACCGGATCCAGGTCGATGCGGTGGCAGCCGGGTCGCCCCCCCAGCACCGCATCCACCGCAGCCGGCTCGGTGGCATAGAGAGCCACGGCGCCGGGCCCGTCGACACCGATGGCGATCGATTGCCCCAGGCTGCAGAGAACCAGCCGGTCGGGCCAGGTGGCGGAGATCACGACCAGCCCGAAACGGCCCCGGGCACAGGCCAGGAACTGGCGGGCCGCGGCGAAGGGATCGTGATGCAGGAACGCCCCGATGGCCGCCCGGATCCAGCGCCGGGTCCGCGAGGAGCTGTAACGCCGCAGCACGGGATCGGCCTCGAGTCGGTGCAGGATCCGCAGGGTCAGTTCCTCCATCACGGCGGGGCGGTCGAGGCACGCGTCGGGGCGGGAGGCGATCAGGTCCTGGAAGGCGGCTTCGAAGCCGGTGGCCCAGGGCGCGAAGGCGTCGCTGGCCGGTGCGGCGGCGGGCTCCGCCAGAAGCCGCAGGGACGCCAGCCGCACGGCGGCGAACCAGTCCCCCTGGCAGATCAGCAGATCCATCAGTCCGGCGACCGTCGGCGCCGCCCCGGTCGCCGCAGGGCCGCCGCGCAGGGCGGACCGCAGCCAGATCCCCAGGCCGTGGGCGGTCGTTTCGGCGCCGAAGAGGCTGAACCCCTGGAACTCGCCTTCGAGGGCGATGCGGTGCTGAACCGCCTGCCAGTCACTCACCCAGCGTCCCTGCGCCCGGGACCAGAGGCGGCGGCGCTGGGGCGGGGACCAGCGCTGCCAGTGGGACGCGAGGTTCCCGGAGGGGCCGCTGGAGCCGGGGCCGTAGTGCCAGGCGGCGATCAGCCCGGAGGGCAGGGGTCGGCGGCCCGTCCGCAGGGCCCGGCGCCCGGCCCGGCGGAAGCCGCGCTCCAGCGCGCGGGTGAGGTGGCCGCGCTTGCCGTTGATCCTTCCGTGTCCGACGACGTCGATCCGGCCCCTCCGATCGCGCACCACCACCAGACCAGCGCCTGCGGGGGCCCCCCGGGTCTCCATCTCCAGGCCCATGGTCCGGAAGCGATCGATGGCGGGCGGCGGCAGCATCTCGCCACGCACCGATGGATCGGCACCGCTGATGAAGCCGAAATGGCCGCAGTGGAAGCGGGTGGCCAGGCCGCTCCCGATCGCCTCCCAGTCGGAGCGTGAGGCCAGCAGCAGGGCGCCGTTGGCCGCCGCCACGCTGACCAGCAGGGCCCGCACGGGGGCGGGGCTCCCTGCGCTGCACACCTCCAGGCCGCCCCAGGCCAGGGCGAGGGCCAGCAGGTTGGACAGCAGGCCGCCAAAGGCCTTCAGTCGCACCCGCCAGGGCGTCGGGTCCCCGGCCGCCACCCAGGGGCGCGGCCGATACCGGCCGTCCCCCGGACCGATCCGCCCCAGGGGCGCCAGGCTCCCCAGCACCTCGCCGGGGGAGCGATGCTCCAGAAGGTTGACCATGGCCAGGGCGTCGCCGTCGCCGTCGACCAGGGCGCGCATCAGGGCATGGCCGGTCCCGTGCAGCAGCTCCGCCGAGCACCAACTGAGGCGGATCAGGGACGACAGCACGAGCGGCCCAGGCGTCGCCGGGCCAGACAGCCCGCCCACCGCCAGGGCCAGCAGCTCTGGCCAGCAGTGCCCGATCCACCGGTCCGCCCCAGCGGGCACGGGCCACCGACACCGGGGACTGGGGACGAAGGACGTCATGACAGGCAGCCCAACGCACTGCCGCCACTGTCCGGGCATCGTCGCCGGCGTGTGTTGATCCCCGTCGCCTCCGGCTGGGAGATGGCTGCCACTCCGCTGTCACCTGGATGACAAGCCAGGCAAACCATGGGATGGTGACGCGACCGTCGGAGGGAGATGGGAGGCTTCGAGGCCGGTGAATTGAGGTCCTTCCCCCTGTTCGAGGGGCTGGCGATCGAGCAGCTGGAGAGCCTTCTCGGCGAGCACCGGACCCTGCAGGTGCCAGCCCAGCATCAGCTGGTCTTCGAGGGTGACTGGAACGATGGGCTGTTCCTGATCCGCTCGGGGGTGGTGAAGGTTCGACGCCTCACGTTGCAGGGGGAGGAGGTGGTGATCGCGTTGATGGGTGCCGGGGAAATGTTCGGGGAGCTGGCGTTGCTTCTCGGTAACAGCCGGCGGTCCGCGGATGTAGTGGCGCTCACCCCGCTTGAAGTGGTGAAACTGCGCTGGAAAACGGTCCAGGACGAGTTGGATCGCTCGACGGGATTCGCCATCGAGATGGCCCGGCTGCAGGCCAGGCGTCTGCTCGGCCTGGGACGTCGCTTCAGCCTGCGGGGCGAGGATGCCTCCACCCGCGTGCTGGCCACCCTGCTGGAGCTGGCCTACTGCAGCGGCTACGGCAACGATCCGCTCGCCCCGATTCCCGACCTGAAGCAGTCGGAGATCGCCGCCATCGCCGGGCTGGCCCGCGGCACCACCTCCCGGATCCTCACCCAGCTCCGCTCCCGGGGAACCATCGTCGAGACGGCCGAAGGGCTGCGGCTGGCGAATCTCGAGCCCCTGCGGCGGCGGGGACTGCTGGAGCCCTGATGGCCCCGCTCCGGCACGGCCCTCCGGGTGGCCGGAAATGACGGAACGTCGCACGAAAAAACAGACGGCCGTTAGAATGGGCCAGAGGGCTTCGCACCTCTCGACGTTGACCGCAGCCCCGAGCACGGCGATGCATCAGCCATGGGTCCACGGGTGAAACCTGTCAACCGTCCACCGGAACGACGTCAGGTCACTGTTCTGTTCTGCGACCTCGTCAACTCCACATCCCTCGCAGAGCGACTCGACCCCGAGGAGCTGATGGAGATGGTGGAGTCCTATTACGCCATCTGTGATGACATTGTGTCCTCCCACAGTGGCTACATGGCCCAGTATCTGGGTGATGGCATCCTCGCCTACTTCGGCTATCCCGATGCCTCGGAGGAAGCGGCCCCCAATGCCGTTCGGGCGGGCCTGCGGCTGCGGGAGGCGATTCGGGGCCTCCCGTCGCCCACCGGTGAACCCCTGCGCAGCCGCATCGGCATTGCCACGGGATCCGTGGTGGCCACCAGCATCCGGAACATCGAGACACCGCACAAGGCCGGTCTGATGATGGGGAAAACCCCGAATCTGGCCGCCAGGCTGCAATCGCAGGCGGGCCCCGACCAGATCCTGGTGTCGGAGAGCACCCATCGGATCACAAGGGAGTTGTTCCATCTCCAGAGTCTCGGGCCAAGGGAACTGAAAGGCTTCGATCAGGCGGTGCAGATCTATGCGGTGGTGGAGGAAACCGACGTGTCCTGCCGGTCCCAGGCCCGCTGGAGAACCAGTGATCTGCCGCTGATCGGCCGTCGGCAGGAGATGGAGCTGCTGTGGAACGCATGGCAGGCCACCGCCGCAGGGCGGGGCCAGGTGGTGCTGCTCCAGGGGGAAGCGGGAATCGGCAAGTCCCATCTGGTCGGCGAACTGAAGCGATCCCTGCTGGAGCAGGGTCACCGTCAGATGAGCTGGTACTGCGGCCCGAACACCAGGGAAAGCACCCTCCATCCCATCGCCGAACAGATCAACAAAGCCGCCGGCTTCGAGAAGGGCGAAGCCGATGGGAGCCGCCACCAGAAGCTGGCCCGACTGATGGAGCGCTACGGCGCCACCGAAGCCAGCAGCCTGGAGGTTCTGGCCGATCTCATCGGTCTCCCCGGAGGCCAGCAGTCCGCGCTGGAAGGACTGACCCCCGAGAAGAAACGCCAGATCCGACTGGACACGCTGCTGGCCATGGTCCAGGCCTGGAGTCAGGGTCAGCCGAGCCTGATCGTCGTCGAAGATCTGCACTGGATCGATCCGACAACCCTGGAACTGCTGGATCGTCTGATCGCCGCCGCCCATCAGCAGCGCTGGATGGTGCTGGCCACGGCGCGGCCCGAATTCGAGGCGCGCTGGCCCCCCGGCGACAACTGTGCCCACGTCAACCTCAAGCGGCTGGACCGCACGGCCTCCGAACAGATCTGCTCCTGTCTGAACGCCGATGAAGCGCTCTCCCCCCAGCTGATGCGGCGCATCGTCGAACGCTGCGATGGGATTCCCCTGTTCGTGGAGGAAACGACGAAGGCCATGCTCGAGCAGGTTCGTGCCAACGGCTCCGGCGGCGGCGATGACGCCGACCCGATCCCGGAGACCCTGCAGGACTCCCTGGCCGCCCGCCTCGATCGGCTCGGTCCGGCCCGTCGGCTGGCCAGTATCGCCGCCGTGATCGGCAGAAGCTTCACCTACGACTTACTGGAAGCGGTTTCCAGCCAGCCGGAGGCGGTGCTGCGCCAGCAGATGGATGATCTGCTGGTGTCCGGGCTGCTGCAGTTCTCCGATCAGACAGCCGGTGAAGCCTACGAATTCAAGCATGCGCTGATTCGTGACACGGCCTACGAAACCATGCTGAAACGGGAACGGCAGATCCCTCACGAACAGATCGCCGAGACCCTCTCGGGTCAGTTTCATGAGCTGGTGGATGCGGAGCCCCAGCTGCTGGCCCATCACTTCACCCGCGCAGGATCCTTCGAACAGGCGATCCCCCACTGGATCAGTGCCGGGGCACGGTCCGCCGAAATGGCCTCCCATGAGGAAGCTGTGCAGCACTTCCAGACGGCCCTCGATCTGCTGCGTCACGAAGGCTGTCGCCAGGAGACACTGCCACCCTCCCTGGAGCTGACACTGCTGCTGGGCCTGGCCATGAGTCTGGCCGGATCCCGCAGCTACTCGGCACCGGAAGTCGGGCAGATTCTGGAGGAATCCCGGCGGCTGGCGGAGCGCCTCGAGGACAGCCAGTCGTCCTTCGCGATCCTGCGGGGAATCTGCAACTTCAGCCTCGTCTCCTGCGATCTGGAGAATGCCGAGCACTCGGCTGGCCAGTGCCTCCAGCTATGGGATCAGGGCCGGAATCCCATCCACGGGATTGAAGCCCATTTCTCCATTGGATACGTCCATTACGTCAAGGGATCCATGGCCCTGGCGCGCCAGCATCTGCGAGAAAGCATTGACCTCTACCACCTCCACGAGGGCTGGGATCTGAGCTTTCCGTCCACCCATGATCCGATGACGGGTTCCCTCACGGCCCTCGCGATGGTGGAGCAGGCCGCCGGCGATCCGGACCAGGTGGCCGCCACCCTCGAACAGGCACGACGCCATGCCGCTCGGCTGGGCCGGAACTACGAGACGGTCTACACGATGAGCCACGAACTGCTGATTCTTGTGCTGCAGGGTCGCTATCTCGAGGCCATCGCCCTCAGCGAAACCATCCTGAAGATCTCCGAGACCTATGGCTACCTCACCTGGCGTGCCATCGCCAAGGTCTACCGAGGCGTCGCCCTGGCCCAGGCCGGACAGGCGGAGCCGGGGGGAGAGGCGCTGGCGATCGCCACCGAAGGCATGCGGGAACAGCAGCGCCTGGGTGTCATGACGCTGGAGGGCTTTCGGCTGGCCGAGATTGCCACGCTCCACTCTCTGGCCGGCTCCACCTGCGAGGCCTTCGCCACCATTCAGGCGGCTGAGGAGGCCGTCAGGCGCTCAGGTGAGGCCTACTTCCTGCCCCTTGTCCATGTCCGCAAAGCCGATGTGATCGCCAGGGCCAGGGGCCATGACGAACCCTCCGTGATGGAAACCCTGGAGCAGGCCCTGGCCATGGCCAGGACCCAGGGGGCCACCAGCTTCGAGACGATGATCAACGCGAAGAAACAGCTTTACGCAGGGGAACGGATCGGCGGATCGGCCCCGTAACCCTTCTCACCCAGGGCGCGGCCGTTCCGGCACACCGAAGAAGATGGCGGCCCCTCAGGGTCCCAGGCCCAGCGCCTGTCGGGCCAGGGACACGGAGAGGCCGGCCCACTGGATCGAGGCATCCGCCAGGTCGGCGGTCAGGGACAGGCAGGCCCTGGGGATGGTGGCGAGATCCCGGATGAGGGGGCTGCCCGTGGTCGGCGCCCCACCGTCGGCTTCCGCCAGGACGGAGGCACTCACCATGCGCAGGTCGGCGCTGAGGGAATAACTGGAGCCCAGCCCCACCAGCTCGATGAAGTCTCCATCGCGCTTGTGCTGCCCCAGACCGAGCTGGTTGACCAGGGGAAGGCCAGCGTGATTGAAGATCTGGATCCGGAAGTGGCCGAGCCCCCAGAATCTGAGCTGGCGCACATTCTCCGACTGCCAGACCGTCTCCAGCAGGGCCTGGTGGTCGGAACAGGCCGGATCCACACTGCTTCTGGTCTGCTTGAGGCTGTTGATGGCCAGCTTCGGAGACAGGAAGGTGAATCCCTGCACCAGCTCGGCGATCCGGTTCAGGAAAGCGCCGGCTGCGGACCCTGCCGGGCCCGGCCATGACGGTCCAAGCCCGGCCCCTGCCTCGGCGGCGGCGCGATCCAGGACCGGCGATTCCTGGAGCGGGGGCACCTCGGCATCGGGCAGAGCGGCCGCCGGGAACTTGGGATCCGCCTGGACGCGAATGATGGGCAGCATCTGTTCGTGGATGTCCTGTCCGTAGCGCATGTAGGTGGGCACGCTGATTCCCATCGAGTCCGTATCCTCGCCGAACAGTTCTCCGGAAAGGGAGTCACGGGACGGGGGGTGGGGCGCGCCCGAAGGGCGGGAGTCCAGGCAATCGAATCGGCCCACCAGCTTGGACAGGCCGATCACTTCCCGACCCGTGATCGCCGACCGGATGTTGTCCACGCAGATGAAGGGATAGACCCAGCAGATCCTGTCCGGGAATCCATTGTTGAAGCGAAGAACGGGGAAGGAGAAGAAAACCTCGTGCTGCCGGGTGGAGCGTTCAGGGTGGAAGCTGCCGGAGCGCATGTCCGGATAGAAGAGCACCCCAAGAACAACGAACGGCTGTCCGAAACCGGCACCCAGCAGCGGCAGGGACGACAGCGGCCAGTAGGTGAAGGCGTTGGAGGCTGGATTGAGAAAACGTGAGCAGAAGCTCTCCAGGGCCCTGGCCTCGGCCCTGAGCTTGAAATAGTGCGACTGGATCCCCTTGAAGACGTAAGGGGGGGCCTCCTGCTGGCCATCCAGTGGATTGTCGAGATAGGGAAGATCGTTCACAGATGCAGGAGCGACTGGTCCCGACATGCATTGACTCAGCCTACCCGCAAAACACAACCGGATTCCTCCAGCAGCGAGCCTCCGTAGAGGTGGGCGGGCGACTGAAAACCCGGTGCGACCTGGCCGTTCAGGACACGCCTGACGATCGCCGACACCGTGGCAGCGGTGACGGTATAGCCGTCCGGTGTCTGGAGGCGGAGGGAGCGGCAGCGTCGCCAGCGATCCTCCGCTTCCACCACCAGGGTGAAGCCGGCGCGCTGCCGTTGTGTGGCGGAGGGGGCCTCGGGCCAGCCCTGGCTCAGTAGATCCAGCAGCCGCTGGCCCAGGGGCGACTGGGGGAGAGGGGCCAGGCTGGAGCCGGCCCGCAGGGCGACCTGAACCGGCCAGTCCGCCTCGGCATAGACCTCCAGGGTGGGGATGCCGTGGGTGACCTGGCTGATGACGACGTCCGGCCAGGTGACGGCCACCGCCGTCCGCAACCCGGCGCCGAAGTCGAAGCAGCGGGACAGCGACCCGGCGGGCACGGCCGTGGCCACCCCCCGCCTGCGCACCAGCACGGTGGAACTGGTGAGCCCCATCAGGCTGCGGAAGGTGCCCCGCGACATCACCTCAGGGGCGGACAGGGCCAGCCGCAGCGCCACCGCCTCCGGGAACCGGGCGCGTGCCAGCGCCAGCAGACAGTCCGACGCCACGATCGAAAAGCCGATCCCCGGCATCAGCATCACGCCGTTGGCGGCGGCCAGCTCACCGTGATCGATCGCCTGCTGAAACACGGGCCATTCCCCGGCCAGGTCGAGATAGTGGGTCCCGCGGCGAAGGCAGGCGGAGATCATCGGCAGGGCCGTGTGCTGAAAGGGGCCCGCCGCATGCAGAACCACCTGGATCCCGTCGAGGGCAGCCTCCAGTAGCGACCGGTCGTCGAGGGACACCACACGACCGTCCAGCTGCCACCGGCGGGCCATCTCCGTCACCCTGCCGTGGTGCCGGCCGGCCAGCACGACATCGACACCCTGCTCCCGAAGCGCCCGGGTCAGCAGGCGGCCGCTGAAGCCGGTGGCCCCGTAGAGCAGGACGCGACCGACAGGCGCGGCGACAGGGTCGCCAGGGGTCTCAGGCATCAGGTCGTCCGGTTGAACACCCAGGGGACCAGATCCTCGATGAAGTCCTTGTCCGGAGAGTCGGGAAGGTGCCCATAGGCTCTGGTGAATTCATGGCGCGCAGCGCCCGCCAGGGACTCCGCCACCATGCGCGCATAGTCAGGCGAGCCCTTGCTGACCATGAGGTCAGCCAGCCAGGCCACGGCATCGGCGGTGCGCTCCTCGCGGCGCAGGTTCATGAAGTGATCGAGGTCCCGGCGTTCGCGTTGATTGCATTGGTCACGGACATGAATCAACAGCAGGGTGTGCTTGGCCTCAAACAGATCCCCTCGCGGCTCCTTGCCATAGGCCGCTTCCGAGGAGAAGTTCAACAGGTCATCCTGGATCTGGAAGGTGGCACCGAGAAAGAAGCCGAAGCGGACCACGGCCTCCGGGTCCACCAGGCCATGGGTGCCGAGCAGCATCCCCACCTGGGCCGGCCAGATGGTGGCCATCCAGGCCGTCTTCTTCAGCACCATGGTGAGATAGTCCGCGGTGCTGATGTCATGGCGACGGTCCATTCTCCAGCCGATATCCAGCGCCTGCCCTTCCGCCGTTTCCCTGGCCATGCGTCGCGTCACGTCCAGAATCCTTCTGGCAAACGTGCCGCCGCGACGGCCGACATGGTCGAGCAGGGGACCAAAGGCCATCAACAGCATGGCATCACCGGCGTTGATCGCCAGCGGCACACCATGCAGGGCATGCAGGGTGGGAAGGCCACGACGCTCCACACTTTCATCCTGGATGTCGTCGTGAATCAGCAGGGCATTGTGGAGAATCTCCACGGCACCGGCGAAGGGGATGGCGTCCTCCAGCCTTCCCCCGAAGGCGCGGGCATTGGCCATGCAGATGCACGGCCGCATCATCTTTCCGCCCCGGCTCGGATAATCGGCCAGCAGTTCATGGAGATAGGGAGCCCGGGGCTGGCTGGTGAGGTAGCGCTCCACATACTCACGAATCAGCCGCCCATAGGCGTCCAGCAGCGGCTGGATCGTTCTGGTCATGGGCCCCACGCAGCCCAGGGACAACCGGCTCTGCTAACGCGGCTCGCCGGCATCGTCGCTTCCCGTGTCCGCAGGGGGATCGCGCCGCTCCGGCGGGCGATCACGGTCTGCGCGCCGTTGATCGACCTCCTGCAGGAGGATGTCCATGACATCGAAGTAGGTCGTGGCCATGTCCCGCCCCAGCTGGATCATGCGACTGGCCAACGTGCCAAGGTCGCGGGAGGCGTCGCCGGCGCCGCGGGCCGTCTCCCGGCTGTAGCGCTCGGCGGCGTCATGGCCCTGGCGAACATTCTCCCCCAGGACCCGATACGCCGTCCGGATGGTGTCTTCCACGGTCTCGGTGATGGGCCGGCCCCCGAACGGCGCCCCGCCGTCGGACCAGCCGCTCCGGAAGGGTCGGTCACGCTCCAGTGGCGGCCGCTGCCAACGTCCGTCCGACGTGGCCCCATCTTCCATTCCCGGCTGATTCTCTGGCTTGGGGATATCCGACATGGGGCCATCAAGCATGGAGTGATCGGGTTCTGGTCTCGGATGGCTGATGGTCTGACGGCCCGTGCTGTGGCGGGGATTTGTTGCTGAAATCTTCAAGGATGATCATAGCCGTGAATCTCTGCCAGCGAAGGTGAAGCAGAAAGGGCATGGGCCGCCAGCCGCCCGGAGATCACGGCGGCTTCGGTGCATCCCTCGTTGAACCCACAGTCGGTCCAGTCTCCCGCAATGGTGAGATTGTCGTAGGTGGGATCCAGCGGAGAGATCCGGTGCTTCAGGCTGCCCGGCAGCGCCAGCACATACCGATCGGTCGGATTGACGTTCGCCCGCCAGTACTGATTCAGGAATCGCTGCTCGCCGCCGTTCCCTCCGCCGGGAAGACCTCCGGCAGGCTCCGGTGCGGTGGGGTCGGCCAGCAGCTCCCAGCGGAAGGCTCCGGCGGCGTCATAGGCGCCGGGCCAGAGGGCCGAGCCGGTGTTTCGCAGGAAATCCAGGGCGTTCTCCCTGACCTCCTCCGCCCTGCGGTGCGGATAGGGGGTGTCGGTATCCGCTGGCGGCACAGGAGGATCCCTGAGCACGCCGCAGAAGTAGAGGGCGGTGGCGGGGGGCCGCACCCACGCCTCTTCAGGAATGACATGGGCCATGTCACACCAGGTGTCAAAGGGCTTGTCGAACGCCGAGACGATGTAGGGAGGACCCTGCCATCCCAGCTGGGAGAGATCCTCCTGCAGCCAGAGCTGGAAGGCCTGGGTCGCCGTGGTTTTCACCTTCTCCACCATGGTGGCCCAGCGCTGATCCCTGGCCAGGATCCCGGAGCAGACATGGGGGATGGCGCCGATGCTCACCCCGAGCACCACGGCATCGAAATCCCGCTTCACTTCGAGGCGGCGCCTGGAGGTGAACCTGCGATCCCAGTGGGACTCGAAATCCCGCTGTTCGCGTCGGAGACGATCCCCGTCGACCAGCTGGTCATCGTCAGGTTGGGATGGCCAGCAGGGGCGACCACCGACGCTGATCAGGGGCTCATAGTCGCGATTGCCGTGGATCTCTGCCTGAACATCAAACTCAAGGGCTTCCACATGGCAGCGATCACCCGGCTGGATGGGTGGCCCCGCCGGAATCTGCACATTGGTCAGCCTGTGGAAGAACTGGAAACGCACCCCCCGGCGGCGCAGCAGTTCATAGAGCGGCGCAAACACCACATCACCCATGCCCGCCCGCAGGCGCCAGAACAGGGAGCCCCGGTAGCCGAAGAACATGCGCAGCGAGCCCCGGATCGCCTGGCCGGCAGCCAGAGCAGGCTTGCTGGCATCGCCGTCCTCATAGGCCAGGGCGAGGTCATAGAGACCGACGACGAAGGGGGAGCGCACGGCCCGCTCCGAGGCCCCGTTCAGGCGCAGCCATTCCCGGCACTCGTAGTGATCGATCGCCTCCAGTCCCCGGGGATCCCGGAGCAGGTTGAAGCGAAACGTGCCCACGATGATCGCGAGCACGAGATCCACGATCTCCCAGATGTGGCGCTTCGGGTGGTCCGCGAGCCAGCGCTCCTCCAGCCAGGATCGGGTAGCGATGTTCAGCTCCTCGACGAAGCGGACCAGGGGGGCCTCCATCGGCAGCGGCAGGATCCGCAGGGCGCTGCTCAGCAGCGCAAGGCCCTCCACGATCAGGGCCGCTCCGGTGAAGGTGCCCCCCGAGAGCCAGCCGGCCATGGCCTCGAGAAGGTCCGCGGGCCGGCGCCCATCTGGGGCCTCCGTCGGCGTGCTCACGTCCACGTCCAGGATCAGGGTCCGCAGCATGGCGATGGCCTGCTGCAGATACCCCGCCATGGAATAGGTGGCACCGGGGGGCAGGGGATCCCCGGGCAGTCCCGGCCGGGGTGGGAACCGGGCGCTCCACTTCCGCCAGTCCGACGACCCCGATCGCGAGAACAGCCCCACATCCCTTTCCGGCAGAAAGGCGTCCTGCCAGGGGCCGAAGGGCGAGCCTTCCGGCGACGCCTCCAGCTCGGCGTAACACTCCCGCATCATGCGGAAGGAGTTCTCATAGAAACCCAGCCACACATGCAGTCCGTGCTCCTCCACCCGACCGGATGGACCACGGCCCGAGGCCCCCTTCCCCCCGAGCCTCCAGCCCTGCTGGTAGACGGTGATGGCGTAGCGGCCGTTGTGCTCGGGTCTGGAGAGTTCATAGGCCGCCGCCATGGCGCCACAGCCACCGCCGATGATCACGACCCTGACGGGCTCTTCCACGACCATCCGGACCCATCAGCCGCCGTGCCGGCAAACGCTACCGGACCTTTCCGTCGGCCTCACATCCGCTCCAGGGTGGGAATGCCCAGCAGGCCCAGGCCCTGCTTGAGGGTGTCGGCGCTGAGGCGGCAGAGCGCCAGCCGGGACGTGCGGGCCGGCTCTTCGGCCCTGAGCACCGGCACCTGGTCGTAGAAGCGGTTGAACAGCTGGCAGAGCTCGAACAGGTAGCTGCAGAGCCGATTGGGCAGCAGCTCCTCCTCCACCTCCTGGATGACGGCATCGAACTGAAGCAGCTGGCGCACCAGCGCCCACTCCTGGGGCTCGCGGAATGTCAGGGAGGCCGGAGCCTCCGGGCCGCTGGTGCCGGCCCCGTCCTCGCCGGCGCCGCCGCCCTTGCGGGCGATCCCGGCGATCCGCACCACCGCATAGAGGAGATAGGGGGCGGTGTTGCCGCTGAGGGCCAGCATGCGATCGAAGCTGAACTGGTAATTGGTGATCCGGTTGGTGGACAGATCGGCGTACTTCACCGCCGCCAGGCCCACGGTGGTGGCGACCTCACTGATGAAGGCCTCCTCCTCCTGACGTCCCTCCTCCTCCAGGCGACGGCGCAGGTCGGCATCGCAGCGCTCCACCGCCTCATCCAGCAGCTCCTTCAGGCGCACGGTGTCGCCGGCGCGGGTCTTGAGCTTCTTGCCGTCCTCCCCCTGCACCAGCCCGAAGGGCACGTGCTCCAGCCGCCCGCCCTCGGGGATCCAGCCGGCGCGGCGCGCCACCTGGAACACCCCGGCGAAATGGCTGGCCTGGCCGGCGTCGGTGACGTAGATCACCCGGCGGGCGCCGTCGCCGTCGGGGGGCGCCGCGAAGCGGTAACGGATGGCCGCCAGGTCGGTGGTGGCGTAGTTGAAGCCGCCGTCGCTCTTGCGCACGATCACCGGCGGCGCCTGGCTCGCCGTGCCGTCTTCGGCCTCGAGGAAGACGCACTGGGCGCCCCCGTCGCTCACCAGCAGGCCGGCGGCGGCCAGATCGGCCACCACCGCCTCCAGGTAGGGGTTGTAGAAGGATTCGCCGCGCTCGTCCAGGCGGATATCGAGGCGGTCGTAAAGGAGCTGGAACTCGCGGCGCGACTGGTCGCACAGCAGTTGCCAGCAGCGGCGGCTGATCGGATCACCGCTCTGCAGCTTCACCACCTCCTCGCGGGAGCTGGTCTGGAAGGCGTCGTCGCTGTCGAAGCGGGCCTTGGCCTGGCGGTAGAAGGCCACCAGGTCGCCCAGGTCGACCGCATCGGCGGTGTCGAGGGCCTCGGGCGCCACCTGCTTGAGGTGGGTGATCAGCATGCCGAACTGGGTGCCCCAGTCACCGACATGGTTGAGCCGTAGCACCGGATGGCCGCGGAACTCCAGCACCCGGGCCAGGGCGTCGCCGATGATCGTGGAGCGCAGGTGCCCCACGTGCATCTCCTTGGCGATGTTGGGGCTGGAGAAATCCACCACCACCGGGGCGCCGCCGGGGGCCACGGGCTCCACCCCGAGGCGGGGATCGGCCAGGCGGCGGCCCACCTCGGCGGCCAGCAGCTCGGGCCGCAGGGTGAGGTTGATGAAGCCGGGGCCGGCGATCTCCGGCGGCAGGCAGAGGGCCGCGAAGTCGGGATCGGCGGCCAGCCGCTCCACGATCGCCGTCGCGATCGCCCGGGGCGCCAGACGCAGGGGCTTCGCCAGGGCCAGGGCGCCATTGGCCTGGAAATCCCCGAACTCCGGCTTGCTGGCGGGCCCGAGCTGGGGATCCAGCGCCGTGCCGGCTTCCCGGGCGGTGGCGGCCGCCTCAGGGAACGCGCTCTCCAGGGCCCCCAGCAGCTGGCTGTTCAGGGCGTGGGCGATGCGCAGCATGGAGCGGAACCGGTCGAACGGCAGGCGTGGACACGATCATCCTCCCCGGTGGGTCGGAGGGCCGGGCGGTGGGTCAGGGACCGTGTGGAGCCTGAGCGGGCGCCGCGTTGTTCACGCTCCCTGATCGCCAGGGGGAAGCGTCAGGAGGCGCTGAGCATTCCCGGCAGTGCCCAGGACCCGGGCCACTGACCCGTTTGCGGCGGCAGCGACCGCCCTCGATCGGCCTCCCAGGGCGGCGCGGCGGCCGAGACTTAAGAATTGGCTAAGGCACCTTTGAGCTTGGTGACAAACCCTGTGCTATGGTGAGAGGACCTTCAGGTGTTCGCGGTGTTGGGTCGGTCTCGACAGAACCAGCTCCTTCTGGCCGGCTGCCTCGCGGGAGTCATGGGCGCAGGGGCGCCAGCTGTTGCCAAAACCGGTTTCAATGTTTATTTCGACGCCACCAAAGGGAATAATACGAGCTTCTACAACACCGGCGTTACCGCCAAACTCTCCTTCGACTTCAAAGTAAACCCCAGCGATCCCAGCACCTACCTTCTTGATCTCGGGATTTCGAATACATCCCCGGCCAGCGGCAAATCTTCGGGCACCCTTGTGGGATTTGCTTTCAACGAGCCTCTCAAGAGCGACAACAAAAGCGAAGCCATTTCGCTACTTGGCTATAACCCGCTGGTTTCTGGATACGAGCGGGTGTTTGGGGGCATCAACAACCCCACTTCTACTCAGCGAAGCCGAGGTGTTCGCTTCGTTGAGGGTAACACACGGACGCTCACGGGTAACAGCTTGGCACCTTACGAGCCCTTTGCCCCCTTTGATTTCTGCGCTCGCGTGAGCAGCTCCAGCGGTTGCCATGGCGGCTCCGGCGATGAAGGGATTGGTGGGCAGAAATCTGTTCAAGTCCAATTCACCTTGAAATCCAACGATCCAAACATTGCCACGGCGGATCAAGTTGCCGAAAGATTCTTCAATCTGTTTAACCAATATACCCCAACAGGCAACAACTGGAAAGACGCGCAGATCGCTCTTCGCTTTCAAGACGTCAACACTGGTCTCGACAGGAAAGGCAAGCCGGTGATGTCCAAAGACGGTGACAAAGTCACTGGCTTCGCCAAATGGCGCGTGATTGATGAAGGCCCCGTGGACCAGGTTCCTGGCCCCTTGCCTGTCGCGGGTGGCATCGTCGCCTTCGGATGGAGCCGCAGACTGCGCCGCCGGATCAATTCCATTGCAGCAGTAAGGGCCAGCGCTCTTTGATCTCCATTTTGAGCCTGTCGTTCTGACACCGCCCCCCTGCCGATGTGGGGGCTTTTTTGTGCGAGCCGTGCGGAAGCTGGTGTGCATTGGCAGGAGCCCAAGCTTTTTGATTGTGGCAGTGCTTGTGAGCCTCTTTGCTTCTCAGAAGTGGGCAGAATTTGCAAGCTTGGTCATACCCATTCACACATTCACGGCTCGGTCGGTTGGAAGAGTGGCAACTTCCATGGCCTGGCAATGATGTTGCTGGGGGAAAGTTCTAGCGCCTGAATGCTGACGATCCCGTGGCGCTCGCCGTTCGTCCCATCGACATCCACGCCGATTTCCTCACAGGCAACCCAACGGGCAACAGGGGAACTCAGGTTCAAGCCTGGATTTCCTGATGACCGACACCAAGGGAATCAGCCCATTCGATTCGGAGATCCTGGCTGATCGGCTGGCCTTTATGGCCATCGCGCTGTTTGTGATCTATCTCATCAGCCTGCTGGCCAGCATTGTGCCGGTGAGCCCGCTGGACACGGCCTGGCAGCTGCGCTTCATCTCGGCCTGCCTTGACTCGGGCACCATCCCCCTGGTGGCCCTTGGGCTGCTGCATCTGGCCGCTTACCTCAATCCTGGAAATCCCGCCCTGCAGAAGCGCAGAGACGCCGTGGCGCGCTGGGCGGTCCTGGCGGTCATCGGCTTTCTGCTGATCATCCCGCTGCAGGCCTTTGCCGGCTGGAACAGCGTCGCGACGGCGAGGGCCAACGTCGCCCGCCAGCTCTCCGTCGCCAACGGCACCTTCGACCTGCTCCAGGAGACCATCACCACAGCCACCAGCCTCGACAACCTCCAGGCCCGGCTGCAAGCGATCCAGACGCCTAGCCTGGGGATCCGCTTTGAAGATCTGGGGCTGCCGCTGCCGGAAACCAAGCGCGCCATGCTCGCCCGCCTCAAGGAGGTGCGGGAGCAGGTGGAAGCCAGGATCCAGGCCCCCGCACCCCAGGCCGTTGAAGCCGTAGCAAGGGACAGCCTGCGGGTGATGCTCTCCTCCTTCGCCCTGGCCATCGCCTTCGCCATGGGCGCCCAGCGCAAGGGGCAGGCGGTGCCGCTGCTAGTGGAATGGCACACCGCCCTCGCCGTTCGGGGACCGCGGGCGCAGCAACCCGAGGTCGGCGGCCTGCTGGGACTGCCCCTTCCAGGGCGGTCCGCCGGTGTCGCGGAGGAGGCGTACTTCAGCCGCCTGGTGCCCGAGGAGGACGACAGCTCGGAGGCCGACGTTCCACCACCACCGTGAGACTTGCCAAGCGGCGCTCCAGGCGGCGCCGTTCCAGAAGCAAGAGCCCCCCATCGGAGAGCGGCGCAATGGCTGCAGATCCTTTACAAATCTCCACGTTGTGCTTAACGCTGCTTAGAGCGATACAGCTCTGACCCTCAGATTTCAGGGCGGGTTGCGCCAAGGCGCCGGGAGCCGGGAGGTGAACGGCTGGAGCCCTTGGCACCACTGGGATTCAGTCGTCTTTTCAATCCCCTGGGTGTCACCAGGCCCGTTTGAAGTGTCTGCCTGAGCACCCGTTGTCCGATCCACCGGGTCAGGCCGCGGCGGCCGGCCAACAGCCATTCTTGAATCCGAAACCACAGGATTGGTGGTGCAATTCCAAGGAAATGCTCAGCGTCAGTCACGCAACTCTCCCCGTGATTTGGCCTGTGCATAAAGGCTGCAAAGCTGCTGCAGAACGATGATGAGTGCGGGGGAAAAGGCTCCCTTCCATCAGCCCCCCCGGAAACAAAGTCGATCCCTCCAGACCTCTGGGCGCAACGACTTTGAAGATCACCTGAAGCATCCGCCTGTCCATGGTTGGAGGCTCCCGGTGTTGATGGATTTCGCCGTCCTTATACCCTCTCTCCGCCATGACTTACACCGCAACTGCAGGGGGCTCACAATCACTTTCCCCCCTGTTCCCTGACCTTTCCAACCAGGCACGACGCTCCTCCGACACCACCCTCACCCTGCTGGCCGACGCGGCGCCAGCCTCAGCCGAAGTGCCCGCCGCCCTGATCAACGCCGTTCTGGCGACGACCAAGGCCTCGCCTCCCCCCCGCGGCTCAGGCAACACCCTGGACAACCTTGAAGCCAGCTATTCGGCTCCAGCCGCCCCACCGGCCGCCCTCTTCCAGAGGGGTGTCAGCCTCGAGGCCTCCGCGGCGGTGGCCACGAACAGCCACCAGGTCCTGAACGATGCCTGGCCCGGGCAAGCTTCCGCCGCCGCCGCCACCGCGGCGGGCCCCGCCTGCGGCTGCCGGGCCTGCAGCGTGCTGGCCGTCACCACCGGTGACGGGGCCGCCGCCTGGGACACCACCAGCGACCAGGCTCCCCTGGTCCTCAACAGCCTGGTCACCCTCGGCACGGGCGTGAACCTGAGCGATGTGTTCCGGCTGCACAGCAACCCGAACGCCACGAAGACGATCTATCTCGACTTCGACGGCTACCAGATCAACAACACCCCCTGGGAGAACGGCGGCAACCTGAGCCTGAAGGCCTTCTACAGCACCTTCGATTCCACCATCCTCACGGAGATCCAGCGCATCTGGCAGCGGGTGGCCGAAGACTTCTCCCCCTTCAATGTCAACGTCACCACCCAGGATCCCGGCACCGAAGCCCTGCGCAAATCCGGCACTGGCGATGACCGCTGGGGCATCCGGGTGGTCTTCACCAGCAATCTCAACCTGCTCACCGGCCAGGCGATCAAGAATGCCGGCGGCGGTGGCACCGCCTACTACAACAGCTTCAACTGGGCCACCGACGACGTGGCCCTGGTGTTCAACCGGGGCGAATACACCGCTGCCGAAACGGCCAGCCACGAAGTCGGCCACACCCTTGGCCTCACCCACGACGGCGCCGGCACCACCGAGTACTACGGCGGCCATGGCGGCACCGGCGCCACCAGCTGGGGCACGATCATGGGGGCGGCCTGGCTGGGCAACGACGAGCACCTCACCCAGTGGAGCAACGGTCAGTACGCCGGGGCCAACAACACCCAGGACGACCTGGCCACGATCACCACGGGCAACGGCTTCACTTACAACGTCGATGACCACGGCAACGCCTTCAGCACCGCGACGGCGCTCACCGGGCAGACCTTCAGCAGCTTCGGGATCATCGAACGGCACACCGATGTGGACATGTTCCGCTTCGACACCGGCGCCGGCCTGGTGTCCTTCAACATCGTCAACGCCTCAAGGGCCTTCATCAACTCCGGCGGCTCCTACACCACCAGCTATCTGGCCGCCCGCGGCGCCAACCTCGACATCGCGGCGACCCTGTACCGGGCGAACGGAACCGTCGTCCAGACCTTCAACCCGGCCGATCTGACCACGGCCAGCATCTCCCTCAACCTTGACGCCGGCACCTATTTCCTCGGTATCGACGGCGTCGGCTTCGGCACCCCCCTGGCCAGCACCCCCACCGGCTACACCGACTACGGCAGCCTCGGCCAGTACATGGTGAGCGGCACCGTCGCGCCCGCGGGTGGCACCACAACGGTCACCCCACCCCCCACGACAACCACACCGCCGCCCACCAGCACCACCCTGCAGGTGATCGATCCCAACGGTGCCGTTGAACTGCTGCGCGACACCAGCAACAACCGGGTCTCCGTCCGCGTCAACGGCGTCACTTCGGCCGTCCGCCACCAGGGCACCCAGATCACGGCCACCCAGTTCGCCGATCGCCAGATCCTGGCCGCCGAAACCAACGCCTCCGGCCAGAACCAGATCCTCTGGAGGGTGATCTCCACCGGCCAGATCCGCACCTGGACGCTGGATGGCAACTGGAACTTCGTCTCCTCCGACAACAACCTGACCACAACCACCAGCAGCGCCGGCCTGCTGCTCCAGCAGCAGTTCATGGTCGATGCCAACGGCACCCCGCTGACCACCAGCCCGCCGCCCACCACAACCACTGGCACCACCACCGCCAGCACCATCCAGGTGATCGATCCCAACGGCGCCGTCCAGCTGCTGCGTGACACCACCAACAACCGGGTCTCGGTCCGCGTCAACGGCCTCACCTCCGCCGTCCGCTTCCAGGGCACCCAGATCACGGCCACCCAGTTCGCCGATCGCCAGATCCTGGCCGCGGAAGCCAATGCCTCCGGCCAGAACCAGATCCTCTGGAAGGTGGTCTCCACCGGCCAGATCCGCACCTGGACGCTGGATCGCAACTGGAACTTCGTCTCCTCCGACAACAACCTGACCACACCCACCAGCACCACGGGCCTGCTCCTCCAGCAGCAGTTCATGGTCGACGCCAGCGGCGCGCCACGGCTCAGCCCACTCCAGCCGGCATCCATCGAGACGGTTGACCCGATCATCGGCGGCGGCACCAGCCTCGCCCCGGCCGTCGACAACGACGTCCTCGGCGCCCCGATGGCCTTCGATGACACCCTGACGGCGGATCCGATCCTCACCAGCGATCCGATCCTGGCCCTGACGGAGCTCGCCAGCCTCGGCGGCAGCCAACCCCTCGCCACCGATCCCCTGGCCTCGCCGTTCCCGGCCGCCGGCTTCGGTGCCACTCCCACCACCCCCTGGCTGGTCGACACCCAGCCCCTGCTGTGAGAGGTCACCCACGCGCCGGCGTTTCACGGCCGACAGATCCCGGAGCCGCTGCCTCACCGCAGCGGCTCTTCTGTTCGGTCCTCCAGAGGAATCAGGCCACCAGCCCCAGCGCCTCCTCCAGGCCGGCCAGCACCACATCGGCGGTGATCTTGATCCGGTAACGACAGGCCTGGGTTTCGCTGCAGGCGAAGGTGCCGTGCTCCCAGTACTTGTTGCTGCCGGCGCCACCGCCGCAGAGGCCGAAGTAGGCGCACTCGGCCCGGCAGCGGTCGGTGCCGGCACGCATGTCCGCCAGGATGCGCCGGAACTTGGCGCTCTCCGCGATCGACACCAGGCTGTCGGTCTGCACATGGCCCAGCACGAAGTCGCCGTAGGTGTCGGTCTGCACCGCCAGCAGCTCGGGGTCGAAGGTGGAGATCCGGCCCCGCGCATCCACGTTGACGATGGCGAAGGGGTTGTTCATGTCGGTGCAGGCCAGCCGGGCATCGGCCTGGGCCAGGCTGCAGATGCCCTCGAACTCCCGCACCCGCATCACCTCGGGCCGCTCCTGCCACAGCGCCCAGAAGCGCTCGAGAAACCGGCGATAGGCGGCCTCGGCCCGGGGGCGACTGAGGGTGGAGACGCGGTTCTCCCCTTCGGTCTCCTCCATGTTGAAGGCCACGTCGGTGATGCCGTTCTCCACGAAGAAGGCAAACAGCTCGTCGGCATGGCCGAGGGATTCCTCGGTGATCACGGCGATCACCTGGAAGGGGATGGCGCGGCGGCGCAGGTGCTCGATGCCGCGCAGCGTGGCGGCATGGGTGCCCAGGCCGGTGCGGGTGCGGCGGTGGACGTCGTGCAGGAAGGCCGGCCCGTCCATGCTCACCCCCACGGCGATGCCGTTGCGCTCGAAGCAGTCGCACCAGGCCTCGTTGATCAGCGTGGCGTTGGTCTGCACCGACTGGTGGATCGTCAGCGGCTCCCCCGTCCAGCCCTCCAGCGCCCGCCGCACGCAATCAGCGGCGGCGTCATAGAAGGCGATCGGCACGGTGAGGGGTTCACCGGCGTGCCAGAGCAGGGTGAAGTCGCCGCCCACAAAGGGGCTCTCCAGCACCCTCTCCAGGGCCGCCTCCAGCAGCTCCAGCGATAACCGCTGCCGGTCGTCCCGGTTGGGGAGGTAGCAGTAGTCGCAGTCGAGATTGCAGTAGGGCGTCGGCTGCACCACCAGCAGCTGCAGCGGCCCGAAGCCTTCCGGGTTGCCCGGTGGCGGCGTGCCGGTGGCGGTCACCAGAAGTTGCGGAAGCCGCCATTACGGAAGCCGCCGTTGCCCCAGCCCCCGTTGCGGAAGCCACCGTTGCCCCAGCCGCCGTTGCGGAAACCGCCATTGCCCCAGCCCCCGTTGCGGAAGCCGCCGTTGCCCCAGCCGAAGCGGGGCCCGCCCCCGTTCACGAAGATGTAGGCCAGCCGGCCGTCAGGAGCCTTGGCGCGGCCCGGCGCCCCCGCCGGCTGGCCCTCTGCCTCCGCCAGCTGGCCCGTGGCCTGTCCCATGGCCGCCGAGATGAGCCGCAGCCGGGCGTCGATGGAACCGGGCGCTGCCGCCAGGGGAGATGCGGACGGGGCGTCGATGACGGCCCTGGCTCCGGCTCCGGCCGGCGCCAGGGCGGCCAGCAACAGCAGGAAACCGAACAGACCGGAACGGGGGTGGTTCGTCATCGGGTTGCTGCCAGGAAGGAAGGGGAAGCGGGAAGGGGAGGGTTCAGGGGCGGGGCGCCGGAGCGGGGCCCCCCAGCTGCAGGCCTTCGCGGCTGATCAGCACCGATTCGAAGAAGGCCCGCACCCGCTCAGCGGGGAGCTCCAGCACACCGGTGGGACCGATCCAGGGGGCGACGCTGGCCACGGCATCGGGTCGCCCCTCCAGGTAGCCCTGGAAGAGGCTGGCGATGGCCAGGTTGACCACATTCAGCAGCCTGGAATTGTTCTCCGGCACGATGCAACCGACGCCGTAGCTCACATAGGGCTGCTCCGGCACCAGGGCCACGCCGGAGAGCCGGCGCTCGTGGCGCAGGCCGGCCAGCACGTTGGCATCACCGAGCACCCCCGCCACCTTTTTCTGCTCCAGGGCCGTGACGGCCTGGGGCAGGGTGGGGAAGCGGACCGCCCGGGCGGTGGGCTCCAGAGAACCGAGGAAACCGGCTGCGAGGGATCCCTCCACCACCCCGATCGGCTGACCGGCGAGGGAGGCGGGGGACCCGTCGAGGCCGCCGCTGCCGGTGAGCAGCCGCAGGCCGGAAAGGCCGATGGGCAGGGAGAAGTCCACCAGCTTTTCCCGCTCCCAGCTGAAGGGCACGCCACAGGCCAGGCCGGCCCGGCCACTGGCGACGGCCTCCACCGTGACGCCGGTGTTGTCGACGGGGGCGAAGCGGATCCGCACCGACGGACCGAGCTCCGTCTTGAGCTGGCGGTCGATGCGGCGGGCCAGGTCGATGGCGTAGCCCTCCGGCTCCCCCTTCGGCCCCATCCGGATCAGCGGCGGGCTGTCGGCAGGACCCACCATCAGCACCTCACCGGATCTGGCCGCCTGCTCCAGCACGGCGTCGGCGGCCCGGGCGGGCACCCCCAGGCAGCAGAGGCAGACCACCGATCCCAGGGCCAGGGCCCTGCCGCGGCGGGATCGGAGGGAACCGGGGGCCACCGCAGCGGGAGAATCCATTCGCCGATTCGTGCACGTGCTGCACCTTAAGGGCGGTTCGCCGGCTTGCCCACGGAAGCTTCGGGGCTTGAAACGCAGGCCCGGGGCCGGGCTCAGGCCAGCGTCGCCGCGAAGCGCATGCTCAGATCCAGCCAGGGGCTGCGGGTGACCGGGGCACTGGTGGAGATCAGATCGATGCCGGTGGCGGCGTAGGCGCCCAGCTGCTCCGGCCGCACGCCGGAGGCCTCCAGCACCACTGATGGCGCCAGGGCCCGCAGCCGCGGCACCAGGTCCGCCAGAGCTGCAGGGGAAAAGTCGTCCAGGAGCACCGCATCGGCCCCGGCCCGCACCGCCGCTTCCGCTTCAGCGGCGGTTTCGGCCTCCACGATCAGCCGCGCCGGCCAGGGGGCCGAGGCCCGCACCGCCGCGACCGCCGCCGCCACGCCGCCGGCCCAGGCCAGGTGGTTCTCCTTGAGCATGGCGGCATCGTCGAGGCCGAGGCGGTGGTTGCAGCCGCCGCCGCAGCGCACGGCGTACTTCTCCAGCACCCGCAGGCCCGGGGTGGTCTTGCGGGTGTCGGCCAGGCGCACGCCGGTGCCCGCCAGCACCCGCACCAGTTCGGCGGTGGCGCTGGCGATGCCGGAGAGGCGCATGGCCAGGTTGAGGGCCGTGCGCTCCGCCGCCACCAGGGCGGCCGCCGGCCCCTCCAGCTCCAGCAGCCGCTGGCCGGCCACCACCGGCTCGCCGTCGGCCACCAGCAGCCGCACCGAGGCCCGGGGATCGAGGATCGCCAGCAGCGGGCCCACCAGCACCCCGCCGCAGAACACCCCGTCGGCGCGGGTCACCCAATGGGCCCGTCCGCTGCGGCCGACCAGGGCCGGGGCGGTGAGATCGCCACGGCCGAGGTCCTCATCCAGCCACTGGCGCAGCTGGCCCTCCAGGGCCGGGGTGAAGGGGAGCACCGGGGCCGGGCCCCCACCAGGTGAGATCACGGGCTGCCTCAGCTGCCCGCCGGTCCGGCCGGAGGGGCCGGCACCGGGGGCGGGGCGAAGGGCGGGCAGACCCGCTTCACCGAATCGCAGGCAAAGATGGTGGGCTTCTGCCAGGCCAGGGGGATCTCCAGCAGATCGCGGCTGCCGGTGATCCCCTGCGCCACGAACAGCACCGCCGCCAGGATCGAGGCGCCCAGGTGCAGCCGGCGCCAGCGCAGGTCCTTGAGGATCTCCGGGCGGGCGGCCAGGGAGAAGATCATCAGCCCCACCACCCCGACCCCGGCCCAGTAGTGGGATTGCCAGAACTCAGGGCTGAGAGGATTGTCGTTGAGGCGGAACACCTCCGGCTGGGCCCCGAGGCCCAGCACCCCGGCCCAGGTGAGCAGGGCGAAGACGAGCCGGTAGCCCTTGGCCTTCACCTGCCAGAGGGCCAGCAGGGACACCACCGTGCCCACCAGCACCAGCAGCAGTTGCAGGGCGCGGCCGGGCCCGCCGGTGAAGCCCTCCGCCGGCTGCTTGGTGACGATCACCACCGTGAGGGCCACGAGCACCACCAGCACCACCCCCGCCGAGAGCCACTGGCCCAGGTCGGCGTGGTCGCGGCCGGTGGTGGGGGGCAGCTTGGCCTTCTCGACCCGGCGCTGCCGGGCCTGGACCCCCAGCCGCACCACCATGCCGATCAGGGGATAGATCAGCACCACCGCCAGGGCGGGGTGCAGGATCCAGAGCCAGTCGACCGTTTGCATTCGACGCTGGGAATCGTTTCCCAAAGCATTGGCGCTGGAGGTTAAGCGGTCAACAGGGGTGAGCGTTTCGTGATGGCGGCCGGAGGTGGCCAGAGTTGGCCGGGAGCTACTTGCCGATGCAGAAGCGGGAGAAGATCCGCTCCAGCACCGCCTCGCTCACCTCCTCGCCGGTGATCGCCCCGAGGCCGGCGATGGCGCCGCGCAGGTCGATGGTCCAGAAGTCCCAGGGCAGACCCAGCGCGGCGGTCTCCAGGGAGCGCTCCAGGCTGGTGGCCGCCGCCGCCGCCAGCTGCCGCTGCCGGCCATTGAGGGCCACCTGCAGCCCCTGGACGTCGCCGGCACCGCAGAGGCCCAGCAGGGCCGCCACCAGGTCGTCGCGACCGGCGCCGGTGAGGGCGCTGATGGTCACCTGGGGCCCATCCGGCGGCACGCCGGTGGGAGCGGCCCCGGGCGGGATGGCGTCGGATTTGTTTCCCACCAGCAGCAGGGGCACCCCCTCGGGCACCAGCTCCCTCAGCTCCTGGTCGGCGGCGGACCAGCCGGCCACCCGATCGAAGAGCAGCAGCACGGCGTCGGCCGCCGCCAGGGCCTGGCGGCTGCGTTCGATGCCCAGCCGCTCCACCCGGTCGTCCGTCGCACGGATCCCGGCGGTGTCGAGCAGGGTGAGGGGCACCCCGTCGAGCACCAGGTCGCTTTCCAGCAGGTCGCGGGTGGTGCCCGGCAGGTCGGTGACGATGGCCCGCTCCCGGCGGCTGAGCAGGTTGAGCAGGCTCGATTTGCCCACATTGGGACGGCCGACGATGGCCACCCGCAGGCCCTCGCGCAGCAGCTCCCCCTGGCGGGATTCGGCCACCAGCCGCTCCAGCTCGCCCCGCACCGCCTCCAGCTCGGCCCGCACCAGCGTGCCGTCGAGGGGGGGCAGGTCCTCCTCGAAGTCGACCCGGGCCTCCAGTTCGGCCAGCTGGTCGAGCAGGCGCTCCCGCAGTCCGCTGATGCGGCGCTGCAGGCCGCCGTCGAGGCCGGCCATGGCCAGCTCGGCCGCCCGCTGGCTGCGGGCGGCGATCATCTCGGCGACGGCCTCGGCGCGGGTGAGGTCGAGGCGACCGTTCAGAAACGCCCGCTGGCTGAACTCCCCCGGGCCCGCCAGGCGGGCGCCGGCGGCCAGCACCAGCTCCAGCACCCGCCGCACGGCGACCAGCCCCCCATGGCAGTGGAACTCCACCACGTCCTCCCGGGTGAAGCTGCGCGGGGCCCGCATCGGCAGCAGCAGGGCCTCATCCACCCGCCGCCCATCGGCCGGATCCACCACGTGGCCGTAAAGCACCCGGTGGCTCTCCCAGACCTGGTGGCCCGGAGCCTCGAACAGGCGCCGACCGATGGCCTCGGCCCGGGGCCCCGAGAGGCGCACGATCGCCACGCTGCCGGCCCCCGCGGCCACGGCGGTGGCGATGGCGGCGATGGTATCCCCGTTAGGGTTCGGCCCATCCGTGCCCTCACCCCGCGTCACTGGTCGCATGGCACCGTTTCGCCCCCAGTCTCTGTCCCTGCCGCGGCTGGTGCGGAGCGTGCGCCGAAAGCTGCGCCAGGCCATCGAATGGGTCTGGCGTCAGGAGGGCAGCCATGTCCAGCGGGCCCGGGGCCTGGCGGCGGGGGTGTTCATGGGCTGCTTCCCGATCTTCGGCTTCCAGACCCTGCTGGGGGTGGCGCTGGCCAGCCTGGTGCGGGGCAACCACCTGCTGGCCGCCGCCGGCACCTGGATCAGCAATCCGATCACCGACATCCCCCTGATCTGGTTCAACTACCAGCTGGGCAGCCTGCTGCTGGGACCCGGCAGGGGCTGGCCGGGGCGCCTGACCCTGCACCACGAGACCCTGCGCCAGCTGGGCTGGGACTTCACCTCCCGCCTGCTGCTCGGCTCGGCGGTGGTGGGGGTGGTGGCGGCCACCCTGAGCGGCTTCCTCTGCCTGCGGTGGCTGGAACGCCGCCAGCGGGCCTCCTGAACGCCGCCGCACCGATGCCGGACATCCCCGTGGCCCCCTCACCCCTGATCGAGATTCGCGAGGCCGACCTCCGCAACCCGGTGGATGGCGCTGCGCTGCTGGCCCTGATGGAGGTCTACGCCCGCGATCCCATGGGTGGCGGCCAGGGCCTCTCCGACTTCACCCGGGCCCATCTCATCGAGGCGCTGGCGAGCCGCCCTTCGGCGCACGTCATCCTGGCCCTGGCAGCGCAGGAGCCGGCCGGGCTGGCCATCGGCCTGGAGGGTTTCTCCACCTTCGCCTGCCGGCCCCTGCTCAACATCCACGATCTGGTGGTGGCCGATGCGTTCCGCCGCCAGGGGGTGGCGCGACGACTCCTGCAGCGGGCCGAAGTGATCGCCCGGCGGCTCGGCTGCTGCAAGCTGACCCTGGAAGTGCTGGAAGGCAACGGGGCTGCCCAGGCCGTCTACGAGCGTGCGGGCTTCCAGCCGTATCAGCTGGACCCCGCCATGGGCCGGGCCCAGTTCTGGGAAAAGCGGTTGCCGGATGGAGACTGAAACCTCAGGATTCGGCCAGACCGGGAAACACCATCAGGTCGATGTGGCCGCCGGACGGTTGACGCCACTCACGGAATTCCGCCGCCAGGGCCCGGTGCTCGTGGTCGAGCGATTGCGACTCCAGATCCAGCAGGCGCTGATGCACCAGATCGAGCGTGTTGTCGATGAGCTGGGCGGCCTGTTCGGAGGTCATGGCATCGCTGCGATGGAGAAAGCCTGAGCTTGGCGGTGTTGTAGAAGACGCCGCCCCGGTCGGTTGTAGCCCCTGACACGGGCCGTCCACCCCGTCGGCGGACCCGCACCGATCACAGCGTCTGCGCCAGCCATTGCTGCAGCGGCGTCCAGTCGTCCCGTTCGTCGATGGCCGCCCAGATCCGCTCGATCACGGCCCGCACCGGCGTCTCCGGCAGGTTCCAGCGCTGCAGGGCGGCGGCGATGGCCGCCGGGTCCGCCACGGCCTGGCACCCGTGCCACCAGCTGTCCCGCCAGGCGAGCCATTCGGCCCGGGGTGGCGCCGGAGCCCCTGCCACGAAGGGCTCCAGGTCCTCGGCCGTGGCCGGCAGCCCGCCCATCCGGACACGCCCGGCCAGGGCGGCGAAGAAGGCGCCGTAGGCCACCGGCCAGCCCGCCAGAAGCCGCAGGGTGGCGGGCACCGGATCGGGGAGATCGGCCAGTCCCCCGGCGGGGAGGCTGGCGGCGTCGATGCCCAGGCGGCGCAGCAGGCAACGGCGGTAGTGGGCGTCGTACACCGCCCCGAACGGCTCCAGCGCCGCCTCCAGGGGCGCCCGGGGCAGCAGCATCGCCAGGGGCTCCTGCAGCAGCCGCAGGTTCTGCTCGCAGACAAGCGGCTGGCGACCGTAGGCGTAGAGGCCGTCGTGGTCGAAATAGGCGGCGGTGAAAGCCGGATCCCAGGTTTCGAGGAAGGCGAAGGGGCCGTAGTCGAAGCTCTCGCCGGCCAGCGACATGTTGTCGGTGTTGAGCACCCCGTGGGTGAAGCCCGCCGCCATCCATTCGGCCGCCAGCCGCGCCACCCGCTGCACCAGCTCGCCGTAGAAGGCCACCAGCAGCGGTTCGGCGTTGTTGTGGTTCACCGCCAGGTGGGGGTAGTGGACAGCCACCACGTGGCGCAGCAGCCGCTCCAGCTGGGCGGGCTGGCGCCGGAACAGCAGCCGCTCGCAGGTGCCGAAACGCAGGTGGGTGCGGGCCACGCGCACCATCACCGAGCCGCGGGTGGGGGAGGGCTCATCGCCGCGCCAGAGGTCTTCACCGGTCTCGATCAGCGTCAGGGTGCGGCTGGTGCCGACGCCGAGGCGCTGCAGGGCCTCGCCGGCGATCACCTCCCGCACCCCGCCCTTGAGGGTGAGGCGACCATCACCGCCCCGGCTCCAGGGGGTGGTGCCGGAGCCTTTGGTGCCCAGGTCCTGCAGCTGGCCATGGCGATCCCGCAGCTGGCCGTAGAGGAAGCCGCGGCCGTCCCCCAGCAGGGGGTTGTAGGTGCCGAACTGGTGGCCGTGGTAACGGAGGGCCAGCAGGGGGGCGCGGCCCTCGAATCGCCCGTAGGCCGCCTCGATGTCGTCGTCGCTGACGCTGGCCGGGTCGAGGCCCAGCTGGTGGAGCAGGGGGTCGTTGCGGAACCGCAGCCGGGTGAGTGGAAAGGTCGCCGCCTCCACCACGTCCCAGTACTCAGGCCCGAGATCCTCCAGCCCCCCCTCGAAGGGCAGCCCCAGCAGCGGATTGGGGCGGGTGGACATGGGCTGGGCGGTGACAGGGGCGACCCTAGGGAGCGGGAACCGACCAGAGCCGGGGCCCGTCCGGCAGCGGATCCCCAGGCAGCAAGACTCACGGGATCCATGAAGGGTCCCGGTCCGGGACGGAATGGGCGTCGTTACGTTGATTCCCTTGCGAACCGTCGGCATGGCCCGTCGCGACACCTTGTCCGTCCCCGCACTCGCCCTTGCCGCGGGACTGGCTCTGGGGGCGGGACAGGCGCTGGCCAGCGAGGCCGGCACCAGCGCCCGGGTCACGGCCGCCCGGGCGGCCGCCATCGCCCTGCAGCGGGTCCCCGGCGGGACCGTCGTCGACGTCGATCCGGGGAGCCAGGAGGGCCGGGCGGTATGGGAAGTGCTCGTCCGCAGGCCCGACAACAGCGGACTCGAGCTCTACATCAACGCCACCACCGGGGTGGTTCTGAGGCAGGAACGGGAGTCGCTGCCGCGGGAAGCCCTCGGGCCCGGACCGGTGGTGACGGTCCAGCAGGCCATCGCAACCGCCACGGCCGCCGCCTCCGGGGGCCGGGTGATCGCGATCGATCTGGACACCGAGAACGGCCGCACCGTCTGGGAGGTCGACATGGCCGGCTCAGGTGGGCGACGCACGATCAGCATCGACGCGGCGACGGGCAGGATCCTCAAGCAGGAGCCCGCCGACTAGACCATTCCGACATCAGATTCTGCATCCCCGTTATAAGAAAACAATCACCATGGCGCCCGATCTCTGGGCGGCCATCGTGCTTCTTTCCAGCCTCTCGCTGCAGCCCTTCGCCGACGCCTGAACAACAACCTGCCGGACTGCAGCAGATCTGCAGTGGCACCACCCGGCCTGGATTTTCTGCATAGGGTTAAGGGAGAAGCAGGCCCGAAGAGGAAGGTGAAGTGATGAGAATCGCGCAGATTTCAACGCTCCATGAGAGAGTTCCACCGGTTGGCTATGGGGGAACAGAACGGGTTGTTCACTATCTCACCGAAGAACTGGTGCGACGCGGTCATGATGTGGTTTTATTTGCAAGCGGCGATTCTCTGACCAGCGCCAAGCTCTGCGCCTGTGTCCCCCAGGCCCTGCGGCAAAGCGGGCAGGTGTCTGACGCCAGCGTTCACAACGCGATTCAGCTCGATCGCATACTCGAGAGACTGGATGACTTCGACATCCTCCATTTCCATAACGGCCATTCCCATTTTCCCCTCTCCAACCTGCTGGGCATTCCCCATCTGAACACCCTGCACGGCCCCCTGCATGCGCCCGAGCAGAAGCTGCTGTACACCCATTTCCATCGGGTGCCCCTGGTCTCGATCTCCGAAACCCAGCGTCAGCCCGTACCCAGCGCCAACTGGCTCGGCAACGTCTACCACGGACTCCCCAACGACCTCTATCACTACCAGCCCACACCCAGGCCCTACCTGGCCTTCATCGGCCGCATCTCACCGGAGAAACGGCTGGATCGTGCCATCGCCATCGCCACGGCCGTAGGCCTGCCCCTGAAGGTGGCCGCCAAGATTGACCCGGTGGATACCCCCTACTTCCACGATCACATCGAGCCGCTGTTGCTGAACAATCCCCTGGTGGAATTCATCGGTGAAGTGGATGATGCCGGCAAGCAGGAGCTGCTCGGCCATGCCCTCGCCCTGCTGTTTCCCATCGACTGGCCCGAACCCTTCGGTCTGGTGATGATCGAAGCCAATGCCTGCGGCACCCCGGTGATCGCCTGGCGCAACGGCTCCACCCCGGAAGTCATCCGTGAGGGGGTCAACGGCTTCCTGGTGACATCGATCGAGGAGGCCATCGCCACGGTCGGACGGCTCGAACAGCTCGATCGCTCGCGGGTCCGCAGCCACTTCGAGGTGTGCTTCTCCGTCACTCGCCAGGCCGAGGACTACGAGCACCTCTACCGGCACCAGATCCAGGCACGCCGCTGCCACAGCCCTGCCCACCGCACACCGGTGCATGCCTGATCCGCTGCATCCCTTCGTCCTCAAGAACGAGGAAACCTTCGCGATCCTGGATTCCCGTGGCGAGATCTGCCCGGACGGCCAGCACGATGTCGGCATCTTCCACCGCGGCACACGCCACGTCAGCCGGCTGCAGCTGTTGCTGTGGGGACGGCCGCCGCTGGTCCTGAGCTCCACCGAGCGTGGGGCGGTGGGGGTGCTCGTGAGCCATCTCAGCAACAACGACGGTGGGACCGGTGGCTCGGCGTCGATGACCATCCACCTGGAGCGCAGCACCGTCCTGACCGCCACCGCCTGCCTGCAGCAGTTCTGCTTCACCAGTTACGGAGACCAGCCCGTCACGATGCCGCTGACCCTGCGGCTCGATGCGGACTTCTGCGACATCTTCGAGGTGAGGGGGTACACCCGCCCGGAGCGGGGCCGAACGGTCCGTCGGGGCCTGGCAGGCACCCTGGAAATGACCTACCGGGGCCTGGATGGGGAAGACCGGGTCACGGTCCTGCGCCTGAGCGATCCGGTCGGGGAGGTGGGCGAGGAGCACATCGGGCTGCAGGTGAGCCTGGAGCCCCGGCAATCGCGACGGATCTTCCTGGTGCTGGATTTCCACCCCGATGCTGCGCCGTTGGGCGCGGAAGATCATTTCAACGCCGCCATGGCCGCCACGATCCAGCGCTTCCGGGAGGCCCGCAGCAGCGCCGCATCGGTGGTCAGCGACAACCCGGCCTTCAACAGCTGGCTGATGCGCTCCTTCTCCGATGTGCATCTGCTGGCCAGCCAGGTGGAGGATGGGCTCTACCCCTACGCCGGGGTGCCCTGGTTCAGCTGTCCCTTCGGCCGTGACGGCCTGATCACGGCGCGCCAGATGCTGATGGTGGAGCCGCGGCTGGCCCGCGGGGTGCTGGGCTACCTGGCCTGCAGCCAGGCGGTTTCCGACAATCCGTCCCACGACGAGGAGCCGGGCAAGATCCTGCACGAATCGCGGCTTGGAGAGATGGCCGCGCTCGGGGAAGTTCCGTTTTCCAGGTATTACGGCGCCGTCGACTCCACACCCCTGTTCCTGATCCTGGCGGGCGATTATCTCTGCCGCAGTGATGACCGGGACTTCGTCGCCGGCCTGCTGCCCGAGCTGGAGGCGGCCATGGCCTGGATCCACAGGGCCGAGGCCGGCAGCTTCGATGGCTTCCTCCGCTACCTGCGGGTGGCCGAGAACGGCCTGCGCAATCAGGGCTGGAAGGATTCCGACGATGCCATCCATCACGCCGATGGCCGCCTGGCCGATGGTTCGATCGCCCTGTGCGAGGTGCAGGCCTACGCCTACGGCGCCCGCCGATCCCTCGCCACGGTCTATCACCGCCTGGGACGGCCCTCGGATGCCGAGACGCTGCTGGAGGAGGCCGCCGAACTGCGTCACCGGTTCCATCGGGCCTTCTGGACGCCCTCCATCGAGTCCTATGCCCTGGCCATCGATGGCGAAGGCCAGGCCTGCCAGGTGCGGGCCTCCAATGCCGGTCAATGCCTGTGGACAGGCATCGCCACCTCGGAGGCGGCGGCGGCGGTGGCGCGGCAGCTGCTGGCCCCCACCAGTTTCAACGGCTGGGGCATCCGCACCCTGGATGAGCGGGAGCGGCGCTACAACCCGATGAGTTACCACAACGGTTCCGTCTGGCCCCATGACAACGCCCTGATCGGCATGGGGCTGGCCCGGTACGGCCACCGGTCCGAAACCCTGCAGATCCTGACCGGTCTGTTCGAGACCGCCAGTGGGGTGCCGATGTTCCAGTTGCCGGAGCTGTTCTGCGGCTTCCCTCGCCGGGAGGAAGAGGGCCCCACCTTCTATCCGGTGGCCTGCAGCCCCCAGGCCTGGGCCAGCGCCAGTGTGTTCGGCCTGCTGGAGGCGATCACCGGCATGGCGATCGAGCGGGAGCACGGCAGCAGCCGGGTGCAGGTGCGCCTCCACAATCCCTGCCTGCCGAGGGGCCTGAACCTGCTGGACATCAACGGCCTGCGGCTGGGCGACGAGGGGATCGACCTCCAGTTCCACCGCAGCGAGCACGATGTGGGGGTTCAGGTGCGCAGCCGGACGCCCGGGGTGGACGTGCTGATCATGAAGTGACGGCCGGGCCCGGCGCCCCGGTGTGTGATCGCGGAAGCGGCGCCCTCCGGCGCGCCGTTCCAGACTGGACCCTCACATCAGGACCTCCCACCATGACCGCCTTGCGTGCCGCTCTCGTGCTGCTGTGGCTCGCCGTGGCCGGCTACACAGCGGTGGTGGTGGCGCACCATGGCATCGACCTGGTGAGTGTCTTCCTGTCGGACCTCCGCGGGATGGGCTGGCCCGGGCAGTTCGATCTGGATTTTCTCGGCCTGCTGCTGCTCACGGGCCTCTGGGTGGCGTGGAGACATGACTTCTCCGCCAGGGGACTCGGCCTGGGCCTGCTGGCCGCGGTGGGCGGGATTCTGTTTCTGGCGGCCTATCTGCTGGTGCTGTCCTTCCAGGCCAACGGCAGCATGAAGCAGGTGCTGCTGGGGGCCCGCCGGGCCGCCGCCTGACGGGGCCGGTCCGCCGGCAGGTTCAGCCGATGCCGGTGCGGCAGAGGTCGAGCACGTCGGCCATCGAGCGGATCTGGTCCATGGTGGTGCGCAGTTGCGCGGCACTGAGCAGCTCGACCCGCAGGTCGATGCGGGCCGGCTTGCCGGCGCTCGTGCGCACCCGGGCATCGCTGACGTTGATGCGGTGGTCGGAGAGGCGCATCAGGATGTCCTTGAGCACCCCCACCCGATCCAGCACCTCGATGCGCAGCCGCACCGGGTAGCGCCGTTGCTGGGCCTCGCCGAGGGGGTTCCAGCGCACCGGCAGCCGCCGCTCCACCGGCACCTGGGGCACGTTGGCGCAGTCCTGGCGGTGGATGGTGATGCCGTGGTTGCCCAGGGCCACGGTGCCCACGATCGCCTCCCCGGGCAGGGGGCTGCAGCAGCCCCCCAGGCGGTACTCCAGCCCCTCCAGCCCCAGAATCGGGCTGTTCGAGGGGTGCCCGTGGGGGGTCTGGCGCGGCTGGGCCGCGGCCACCCCGGCGGCCACCTCCTCGTTGGTGGGGACGGGGGCGGCGGCGGCGGTGCTGAGGCGCACCTCCTCCCGCAGGCGGTTCAGCACCTGCTGCAGGGTGACGCCGCCGAAGCCCAGGGCCGCCAGCAGGTCCTCGGTGCCCACCAGGTTGCAGCGCTTGGCCACCCGGGCGATCGCCTCGCCGTTGAGCAGGGCGTCGAAGCCGTCGCGGCCCAGCTCCCGCTCCAGCATCTCGGTGCCCCGCTGGATGTTGTCGTCCCGGTGGCTGCGCTTGTACCAGCCCCGGATGCGATTGCGGGCCGTGGGGGTGGCCACGAAGTTGAGCCAGTCGAGGCTCGGGTGGGCGTTCTTGGCGGTGATCACCTGCACGAAATCGCCGTTCTGCAGCGGTGTGGCCAGGGGACAGAGGCGGTCGTTGATGCGCACGCCCTGGCAGTGGTTGCCCACCTCCGAGTGGATGCGGAAGGCGAAGTCGACGGCGGTGGAGCCCTTGCGCAGCCCCACCACATCCCCCTTGGGGGTGAACACGAACACCTCCTCATCGAAGAGGTCCTCCTTGATCGAGGCCAGGAAGTCGCTGCTGTCCTCGCCGCCGTCGTCCTTCTGCCAGTCGACCAGCTGCCGCAGCCAGTTGAAGCGCTCGGTGTCGCCGGCGGCCGGCGAGCCCCCCTCCTTGTACTTCCAGTGGGCGGCGATGCCGTACTCCGCCACCTGGTGCATCTCCGTGGTGCGGATCTGGACCTCGATCGGCCGGTGACGGCCGATCACCGCCGTGTGCAGCGACTGGTAGCCGTTGGGCTTGGGCAGGCCGATGTAGTCCTTGAAGCGCCCGGGGATCGGCCGGAAGATGTCGTGCACCACCGCCAGGGCCCGGTAGCAGCTCTCCACGCTCGGGCAGAGGATCCGCAGGGCCGCCACGTCGTAGATCTCGTGGAAGGCCTTCTGCTGGCGCTGCATCTTGCTCCAGATGCCGTAAAGGTGCTTCGGCCGGCCGCTCACCTCGCAGTCCTGCAGGCCCGCCGCCACCAGCCGGTCGCGCAGCAGCTGCACCGTGGCCCCGAGCCGCTCCTCCCGTTCGCTGCGCTTGGTGGCGACCTGCTGCTGCACATCGCGGTAGGACTCGGGCTCCAGCACCTTGAAGGCCAGGTCCTCCAGCTCCCACTTGAAGCGGCCGATGCCCAGGCGGTTGGCCAGGGGGGCGTAGATGTCGCGGGTCTCCCGGGCGATGCGCTGCTGCTTCTCGGGCTTGAGGGCGCCGAGGGTGCGCATGTTGTGCAGCCGGTCGGCCAGCTTGACCAGCACCACCCGGATGTCGCTGGCCATGGCCAGGAACATGCGGCGCAGGTTCTCCGCCTGGGCCTCGGTGCGGTTGGTGAAATGGATGCCGCCCAGCTTGGTGACCCCCTCCACCAGGGCACGCACCTCCTCGCCGAAACGGGCTTCGATCTCCTCCGGGGTGACCTGGGTGTCTTCCACCACGTCGTGGAGGAAGCCGGCGGCGATCACCGCCGCGCTGGCGCCGATGTCACGCAGCAGACCGGCGACGGCGATCGGATGGACGATGTAGGGCTCGCCGCTGGCCCGGAACTGGCCGTCGTGGAGCTGGTAGGCGAAGTCGAAGGCCGTGGCCACCAGGGCCTCCGGATCCACCGGGCGCGCCTCCGCGTCGGCGGGCTGCCGTTGCTGGAGGCTCTGGCGCAGCCAGGCCGGCAGGGGGACGCCGTAGTCACGCTCGGGGGCAGCCAGGGATGCCGGGGCCTCCAGGGCCGCGGGAGGCTCCTGCGTCGTTTCCCGCGTCCCCTCTGGAGCAGCAGAAGGTGCGGCCGAGGCGTAGGCCAGCGGAGAGGAACCTGGATCCGGTGCCACCCTCAGCATCACACCCTTCAGGGTGTACCCATGGTATGGGGCAATCGTCACGAACCAGGGGATTTGCGCATTCGGCCATCCAGACTGGGCGCCGCCGGTGTCGTCCATGGCCCTGCCCGCCCCGTCCCTGCCCGCGGCCCCGGTGCTGCGGATCGGTGGTCTGCAGGTGCGCTACCCCGGCAGTGAGCGGCCCACCCTCGATGGGCTCGACCTGACCCTCAGCCCCGGCGAACGGCTGGCCCTGGTGGGTCCCTCGGGCTGCGGCAAGAGCACCGTGGCCCGGGCCGTGCTGCAGCTGCTGCCCCCGGGCAGCGTCTGCGACGGCGAGCTGCTGCTGGCGGGACAGGACCCGCGCCGGCTCAGGCGCGCCGCCCTGCGCCGGCTGCGGGGCGAGGCGGTGGGCCTGGTGTTCCAGGACCCGATGACCCGGCTCAATCCCCTGCTCACCATCGGCGAGCACCTGCGCGACACCCTGGCCGCCCACCGCGGCGGGGGCCGCGAGCGGGCCCGGGAACTGCTGGCCCGGGTGGGGATCGCCCCGGAGCGCTACGGCAGCTTCCCCCACGAATTCAGCGGCGGCATGCGCCAGCGCCTGGCCATCGCCCTGGCCCTGGCCCTGCACCCGCCCCTGGTGATCGCCGACGAACCGACCACCAGCCTGGATGTGGCCGTGGCCGGCCAGGTGATGGCCCAGCTGAGCGAGCTCTGCACCGAAACCGGCAGCGCCCTGCTGCTGATCAGCCACGACCTGGCCATGGCCGGCCGCTGGTGCGACCGCATCGCCGTGCTCGACCAGGGGCGGCTGGTGGAGGAGGCCCCGAGCCTCCGGCTGCTCACCGCCCCGGCCTCGCCCCTGGCCCGGCGGCTGGTGGGCGCCGCCCGGGAGCGGGAGGGCGGGCGCAGCGTGGCCCCCGCCGCCGCACCGGTGCTGCTGGAGGTGGAGGAGCTGCGCAGCTGGCACCCCCTGCCCTCCCTGCCCTGGCGGCCGCGCTGGATCAAGGCGGTGGATGGGATCAGCCTGACCCTGCACGAGGGCGAGACCATCGGTGTGGTGGGGGCGTCGGGCTGTGGCAAGAGCAGCCTCTGCCGCGCCCTGATGGGGCTGGCGCCGGTGCGGGGCGGGGCGGTGCGGCTCCAGGGGGTCGACCTGCGGCGCCTGGGGGGGCGGTCGCTGCGGCGGGCCCGGCGCCGCCTGCAGATGGTCTTCCAGGATCCCCTGGCCTGCCTCAACCCCCAGATGACCGTAGGGGAGGCGGTGGCCGACCCCCTGCTGATCCATGGACTGGCCCGCCGCCCGGAGGCCCGCCGCCGCGCCCGGGAGCAGCTGGTGCTGGTGGGGCTCGATCCGCCCGAAGCCTTCGAAGACCGCCTGCCCCGCCAGCTCTCGGGCGGTCAGCAGCAGCGGGTGGCGATCGCCCGCGCCCTGATCCTGGGCCCCCAGGTGCTGCTCTGCGACGAGAGCGTCAGCATGCTCGACGCCGAGGTCCAGGCCGACGTGCTGGCCCTGCTGCGACGCCTGCAGGGCCAGCTCGGCCTGGGCATGCTGTTCATCACCCACGACCTCTCGGTGGCCGGCGGCTTCTGCCATCGCGTCCTCGTGCTCGACGGTGGTCGCGTCGTCGAGCAGGGGGCCGGTGCCGAGCTGCTGGCCCACCCCCAGGCGGCGATCACCCGCACCCTGGTGGAGGCCTGTCCGCGCCTGCCCCCCCTGCCCTGAAACCCCATCCACGCCGCACCGCCATGCTGCACCGCCTGCTCCTGCGCGCCCGCTACCTCACCCTGGTGCCGATCCTGGCGCTGCTGGCCAGCTGCCTGGCCCTGTTCCTGCGCGGCAGCCGGCTGATCCTGGAGCAGCTGCGACTGGCCCTGGTGAGCATCACCGACCTGGTGGATCTCAACCGCTTCGAGATGGACATTCTCGAGGGAATCGACCTGCTGCTGGTGGGAACGGGCTGTCTGGCCCTGGCGATCGGCATGTTCTCGCTGTTCATCAGCGAGCTGAAGCTGCCGAAGACCCTCAGCTTCCGGAACTTCCACGAAGTGAAGGGCATGTTCGCCAACTTCATCATCCTGGCGATGGCGATCTCCTTCCTCGAGCTGCTCAACAGCTTCGACCCCGACGACCCCGCCCACTCCGTCGCCGGCGCCGACATCTTCTTCCCCGGCGCCGGCATGGCCGTGGTGACCCTGGCCCTGCTGGCCTTCAAGTACTGGGGCGGCGAGCGGGAGGATCAACGCTCCGCGGCATCGCCGGAGCGCGACTGATCAAGCCGAAGGCCCCTGGCGATCCTTCAGAGAAGGGCGCGCAGCAGGTCGGCGATCAGCAGGTTGTCGAGGGACAGCAGACCGCCGCCGGAGGTGATCAGCACCAGGCACATCACCACGTACATGGCCGCCTTCTCCCAGCTGGGCGGCTCACCGACGCCCATCGGGCCGGCGTAGTCCCCCTCGGGAATCTGATAGGGATCCGGTGCGATGAACGGGAATCCCGAGACCAGCTCCAGCACCATGGCGTAGGCCATCGACACCAGGATCGCCAGGGCCGCCAGGGGGGTGAGCAGACCGGGAATCAGGGCGATGCCCGCGCCCCACATCGAGGCCGCCGAGAGGAAGCAGAGCCATTCCGGCGTCTTCATCGCCGTGGACCAGGTGCGCAGGTTGCGCAGCTTCGGCCAGCCGTGGCGGATGAAGGCCACCCCCACGAACAGCCGCAGCACCAGCAGCCCAGCACCGGCCGCCACCGATGGGCCGGTGGGCACGAGCAGGGTGACGATCTCGAGATCCATCGGCGGGCGCACCAGCTGGAGGGCTTGCCGGCTCACCGTAAGCAGGGTCGGCGGACGGCGCAGCGGGGCGGCCGGGCGAAACCAGGGGGTCCTGGCCATCATGCGGAGGGGACGCCCCTGTCCCTTCCACCCCTGCCGACGCCATGACCTCATGCACGGCGGCCCCGCCGTCCCCGGGCAGCAGTGCCCCCCTGGGCGCCTCGCTCAGCGATGGCGGCGTCAACTTCAGCCTCTATGCCCGGCGGGCGACGGCGGTGGAGCTGTGCCTGTTCGCACGGGTCGACGATGCCGTGCCGTGCCGGCGCGTCGCCCTCGACCCCGACCGGCACCACACCGGCGACTACTGGCACTGCCGGCTGGAGGGGATCGGGCCGGGGCAGCCCTACGGCTGGCGCGTCGAGGGGCCCCAGCAGCCCCAGCTGGGCCTGCGTTTCAATCCGGCCAACCTGCTGCTCGATCCCCACGGGCTGGCCCTGGCGATGCCATCGGACTACGGCCGCGCCCCCGGCCGCTGCAGCGCCGGCGACTGGGGCACCGCCATGAAGAGCGTGGTGGCCGACCCGCTCGCCTACGACTGGGAAGGGGATCGGCCCCTGCACCGGCCCTCCCGCGAGGCGGTGATCTACGAGCTGCACGTGCGCGGCTTCACCGCCCACCCCAGCGCCGGCCTGCCGCCGGAGCAGGCGGGCACCTACCGGGGCCTGATCAGCAAGATCCCCTACCTCCAGGACCTGGGCATCACGGCGGTGGAACTGCTGCCGGTGTTCGCCTTCGATCCCCTGGCGGCCCCCGCCGGCCTGCGCAACTACTGGGGTTACCAGCCGGTCTCCTTCTTCGCCCCCCACCCGGGCTACGCCTGCAGCGCCGACCCCCTGGCGGTGATCGACGAGTTCCGCGACCTGGTCAAGGCGCTGCACCGCGCCGGCATCGAGGTGATCCTCGATGTGGTGTTCAACCACACCGCCGAAGGGGACGCCGAAGGGCCGGCCTTCTGCTTCCGGGGGCTGGCGGACGGCGACTACTACCTGCAGAACGGCGATGGCACCTACATCGACGTCACCGGCTGCGGCAACACCTTCAACGCCAACCACCCGGTGGTGCGGCGCCTGATCCGCGAAAGCCTGCGCCACTGGGTGCGGCATCTGCATGTCGATGGCTTCCGCTTCGATCTGGCCTCGGTGCTGGACCGGGACCAGACCGGCCGACCCACCCCCCTCTCGCCGATCCTCTGGGACATCGACACTGATCCGGTGCTGGCCGGGACCAAGCTGATCGCCGAGGCCTGGGATGCCGGCGGCCTCTATCAGGTGGGCAGCTTCGTCGGCGACAACTGGCAGGAGTGGAACGGCCGCTTCCGCGATGACGTGCGCCGCTTCATCAAGGGGGATGGGGGCCTGGCGGCCAGCGTCGGCCAGCGCCTGATGGGCAGCCCCGACATCTACGGCCACAAGCAGCGGGAGGCGGAGGCCAGCGTCAACTTCATCACCTGCCACGACGGCTTCACCCTGGCCGATCTGGTCAGCTACAACGGCAATCACAACGGGGCCAACGGCGAGGGCAACCGCGACGGCAGCGACGACAACGCCAGCTGGAACGGCGGCGTCGAAGGGCCCACCAGCGACCCCGAGGTCCTGGCCCTGCGGGCCCGCCAGAGCCGCAACCTGCTGACCATGCTGCTGCTGGCGGTGGGCACGCCGATGCTGGCCATGGGCGATGAGCTCGGCCGCAGCCAGCAGGGCAACAACAACGCCTACGCCCAGGACAACCCGATCAGCTGGCTCGACTGGTCGCTGCTGGAGCGCAACGCCGACCTGCATCGCTTCGTGAGGGAGCTGCTCGCCTACCGCCAGCGCCGCGACGTGGTGGTCAACGCCCGCAACCTCAGCCTGGGCGAGCTGGTGCGGCGCCACCACGTCCGCTGGCATGGGGTCGAGCCCGACCGGCCCGACTGGAGCGAGAGCTCCCACGCCTTCGCCGCCACGATCACCAGCGTCGACCACCGGTTCCGCTGGCACGCCATGGTCAACGCCTGGTGGGAGCCGCTGCACTTCCGGCTGCCCGCTGCCGAGGGCGACCAGCCGAACTGGCGCCGCTGGATCGACACCTCCCGGCCCAGCCCGGAGGACATCGTGCCCTGGATCAGCGCGCCGGCCCTGGAGGCAGACACCTACACCCTGGGCCCCCGCTCGATCGTGGTGCTGGTGGTGGGCCTCAGTCCTGCAGCAGCTGCAGGCGATGGCCATCCGGATCCGCCAGCTGCAGGGCCCGGCTAGCCCCGAGCCATTCCGCCTGATCCCCGAGCGCGACGATCCCCGGCGACATCACCCGCCCCCCCAGGGCCCCGGCCCGGTCGGCGATGGCCTCCAGGTCGGCCACCCGCAGGCGCAGCTGCCAGTGGGCCAGGTCCTGGAGGCCCTGGTCGGCGGGCATGGGCCGGCCACCGGTGGGTTCGCGGTAGTCGAGGCACTCGACCCCGGCGCCGCTGGGGCAGCGGTGGCCCGTGATGCGCACCCGGGTGCCCACCAGACCGTCGAGACCATCCTGCTCCGGGCCGCTGTTGACGCCGTCGCCGCCAGCGGCCAGGCCCAGGAGCTCGCGGTAGAAGCGACCACTGGCGGCCGTGTCGGCGATGCCGATGGCGCTGTGGTCGATGCCCAGCACCGGCCCGGGGGCGTCGCCATGCCAGCGGGCCTCCCCCTTGTCCGGCGGGAACTGCAGCAGCTCCAGGGGATGGCCGTCCGGATCGCGGAACTTGAAGGCGACGATGCCCGCGGCGGCCGCATTCCAGTCCGGCAGGCGCTGGGGCGCCGAGGAGATCGCCGCGATCCGGCCGGCGGCGAAGGCCGGCTGCAGCGCCGCCAGGGCCGCCTCCAGGCTGTTGACCACCAGACAGGCGTGCTGGAACCAGCGGTCGTTGCTGCGGGAGGCGGCCGGGATCGGTCGCCCCGGACGGACGCCCGGACCCGGCGTGAGCACCTCGGTGAGCTCTAGCACCTCCGCCCCGATCGCCAGCCGCAGCGCCCGCAGGCGGGCGGCCGGCAGCCCCACCAGGGCCCCATAGGCGCCCCCTTCCAGCTCCCGGGCCTCCCCCAGACGCCGGAAGCCCAGGCAGGTCTCGAAGAAGGCGGCGCTGGCCTCGGCATCGGCCGTGGTGAAGCCGAGGCTGTCGATGTGGGGAAGGGTCAGCGTCATGGGCCGGCCAGCGTCATCGGTCCGGGCGCCGGTGGGGGCGGGTTCTGCCCCACCAGGCTGAGCACCCCGCCGACGCAGATCAGCACGGTTCCCACGATCACGCCGGCATTGGGGATCTGGCCGAACCAGACCCAGCCGATCTGGCCGGCGAAGACCACCGAGGAATACTGAAAGGCCCCGATCGCACTGGGATCGGCATAGCTGTAGGCGCGGATCAGCAGAAACTGGAAGCTGAGCAGACAGAGGGCCGAGGCCAGCACCCACAGGAACTGATCGGGGCTGATGGCGTGGAACTGCCCGACCATCATCAGGCTGGAGACCAGACCGCCGATGGCCAGGAAGTAGACCAGCTGCGTCAGGGCGGACTCACTTCTGCCCAGGGCCTTCACCGCCAGAAATTCGATGGCGCAGACGAATCCGGCCGCCAATCCCAGCAGGTCACCGGGCTTGTCAAGGAGACTGGCGTTGGGCTGAACGACGATCACCATCCCGGCAAATCCCACCGCCAGGGCCTTCCACAGGCTGGGGGGAATGCGCTGCCTGAGCACCAGCCAGGCCAGCAACGGGATGAACATGGGCGTCGTGTTCAGCAGCACATTGGCGTTGACAAGATTCACCAGCTTGGCCGCCGACATGAACAGCAGAAACCCGGCCATGCCCATGCCGCCACGAAGCAGGTGGAGCGGGAACACCCGCGTGGGAAGATCGCGCCCGCCGCGCATCACCAGCAAGGGAATCAGCAGCAGCAGCGCCAGCACAAACGTCAGCCAGGTGAACATCAGCGCATCCATGGCGCTGCCCACCGCCCGCGCAAACGCGCTCTGCAACGTATTGGCCAGGAAGGCCGCCACCAGCAGGGCCGCCCCCCTGGCCACCGAAGGTTTCCCCGGCCCATTGCGGGTCCCGTTGCTGTCCGGCCCCTGCAACGCTTCGCCGTCCATCGGGCTGGTTCCCCTCGCTCGTGCCTCAGCGTAGGGGCCTTCCGGTGTGATGCCACGGTCACCGTATCCCGGTGGTGCGTTGTCCGTCGCCGCAACGATCCCTATCAAGGGCCGCTCCTTTGGGCGTCCCTAGGATGAAAGCGTGGACATCCCTCCCCATTCCTTTCCTGGCCGCACCCGATGACGAGCTCCAACCCCCTGGCCGGCAAGGCCCTGTCCACCCTGCTGCAGGGCAAGGTCGCCATCGTCACCGGCGGCAACAGCGGCATCGGCAAATCAATCGTGGAATATCTGGCCGAACTCGGTGCCAAGGTGGTGATCGATTACCGCTCCCATCCCGAAGCCACCGAGGAACTGGAGCGTGAAATCGGCGCCTATGGCGGCTGCAGCTTCGGGGTTCAGGCCGATGTGGGCAAGCTTGATGACCTGCAGCGGCTGGTGGACACCACCGTGCAGAAATATGGTCGGCTCGATGTGATGATCAACAACGCCGGCATTGAAACCCGGACCTCGATCCTCACCACCACCCCGGACAACTTCGACAAGGTTCTCGATGTGAATCTGCGCGGTGTGTTCTTCGCCACCCAGTTCGCCGCCAAGCAGATGATCGCCCAGGGCGGCGGCGGCCGCATCATCAACATCTCCTCGGTGCACGAGGACTGGCCGATGCCCGACAACACCCCCTACTGCTGCGCCAAGGGCGGCGTCCGCATGCTCACCCGCACCGCGGCCCTGGAGCTGGCGCCCCACGGCATCACCATCGTCAATGTGGGCCCCGGCGCGGTGGCCACGCCGATCAACGACTCCACCATGAACAATCCCGAGCTGCTGGCCAAGCTCAACGCCGCCATTCCCATGGGCCGCATGGCCCAGCCGGAGGAGATCGCCAAGGTGGTGGGCTTCCTGGCCAGCGACGCCGCCAGCTACATCACCGCCACCACGATCTTCGCCGACGGCGGCCTGATGCACAGCAGCCCCGGCCTCTGAACGGACCGGCGCCTAGGCCGCCGCCGGCTGCTCCGTGGAGGACGCCGCGGGGTTCACCGCCGGGGCCGGCGCAGGGTCCTCCACCCGTTCGGCCCGCTCCAGCCCCACCTCCACACCCAGGTGCTGGTCGGGGCGGCCGGTGATCAGCAGGCTGGCCCGCTGCTGGGTGGCGATCATCCACAGCCACTTGGTCAGCAGGGTGAGGCGGTTCTCGTTGGCGGGCATGAAGGCCAGGTGGGCCAGGCCCCACAGCAGCCAGCCGAGGGGACCGGTGAACCTGAGGCCCCGCAGGTCGGCGACGGCGCAGAGGGGGCCGATCACCGCCATGCTGCCGAAGTCGAACCAGCGGAAGGGTGCCTGGCGCCGCCCCCCCAGCTGGGCCAGCAGGTCGAGGGCGACCCAGCCCCCCATCTGCACCGCCGGGCCGGCCATGCCCGGCAGGGGCTTGCCGTCGACCGTGTGGGAATAGGAGCAGAGATCGCCCACCACCCGGATCTCCGGATGGCCGGCGATCGAGAAGTCCGGCTCCACGACCACCCGCCCGCCGCGGTCGACCGCACAGCCGGTGCGCTCCGCCAGCAGCTTGCCGAGATGGGAGGCCCGCACCCCCGCACTCCAGCAGATGGTGGCCGCCTCCAGCACCCGTTCACCGGGGGTTCCCGGTGCCGGCGACTTGAAGGCCACCGTGAGGCGTCCGGCCTCGATGCTCTGCACCCGCCCCCCCAGCACCAGCTCCACACCGCGGGAAACGAGGTAATCGCCGGCCGCCTGGGACAGGGATGGATCCATGGCCCGCAGCACCCGGTCGCCGGGATCGACGAGCACCACCCGGCAGAGGCCGGGATCCAGCTGGCGGAAGTCGCGCCGTGCCGCGTGGCGCATCAGCTCGTTGATCGATCCGGCCAGCTCGCAGCCGGAGGGGCCACCGCCGACCACCACCACCGACTGCAGAAAGCGGCAGCGTTCCGGATCGGGGGTCTGCTCAGCCTCCTCCAGGGCGGTGAGCACCCTGCGCCGAATCTCATCGGCGTGCTCGAGGATCTTCATCGGCGGCGCCAGTTCCCGCCATTCCTCATGGCCGAAGTAGGTGCTGCCGGAGCCGGTGGCCAGGATCAGGCTGTCGTAGCGCAGGCGGCGATCGTTGAAGACCACCTCCCGGGAGGCGGCATCGAGATCGACCACCTCACCGAGCAGCACCTGCACATTGGCCGCCCTGGCCAGCAGCAGTCGCAGCGGCGTCGCCACATCCGCTTCCGACACCAGACCGGAGGCCACCTGATACAGCAGGGGCTGGAAAAGATTGAAGTTGCGCTTGTCCACCAGGGTCACCCGCACCGGCTGGCCGGCCAGCCGGTGGGCCGCCTTCAGGCCGGCGAACCCCCCACCCACGATCACCACATGGGGCCAGCCCTTCATCACGGCCTCGCCCGGCTCCAGCTCGAGGAAGAAGCGTTCCTTCGCCATCGATGCGGTCCGCGGGTTGCCTGAAAGCTAGGGAGGATCCCGGAAACGGCGAGCTCCCGGCCACGTCGGCATATCGCCACAATCCTGCAATAAATCCTCACAGACCCAGGCCAGCCGCCGGAGCCTGGCCATGGTGAAGGGGCACAGCGTGGCCGGTGCCCATGCAGCAACTGCTGCCAGCCCTCAATGACCACAACCTGCCCTGGATGGACACCCTCCATCCGATCGTGGTCCATTTCGTCATCGCCATGGCGGTGATCAGCGTGGTCTTCGATCTGATCGGTGTCGTGCTGCGACGGCCGAATCTGTTTGAAGTCAGCTTCTGGAATCTGCTGTTCGCCACCGGGGCGATCTTCGTGGCGATCATCTTCGGCCAGGTGGAGGCCGGGCTGGCCGATCCCTATGGCGCCTCCCGGGCGATCCTCAACCTGCACAGCACCCTGGGATGGTCGTTGGCCGGCATCCTCTCGGTCCTCACCGGCTGGCGTTACGTGCTGCGCAACCGCGATCCCGAGACCCTGCCGCTCCCCTTCCTGGCCGCCGGCGGGGTGCTGGCCGCGCTGGTGGTGGTGCAGGTCACCCTGGGCAACCAGCTGATCTGGGTGTACGGCCTGCACACCGTGCCGGTGGTGGCCGCCGGACGGGCCGGGCTGATCTGATGGACCTCTCCGTGCTCCCGGCCGAGGCGCCGATCCAGCAGCTGGGGGACTGGCTGGGGCCCAACGACCTGCCCTACAGCCTGCCGATCCATCCGAATCTGGTCCACTTCACGATCGGCCTGTTCGTGATCGCCATCGCCTTCGACATCGTCGGGGCCCTCTATCCGATCGAGAAGCGGGTGTTCCGCTTCCTGGCCCTGCCGATCACCCGGGCCGGCTTCCACGACGTGGGCTGGTACAACCTGCTGGCCTGCGCCATCGTCAGCTTCTTCACCGTGGCGGCGGGCTTCTTCGAGATGCTGCTGGCGGTCCCCGTGCCGGGCGTCACCAGCAGCATCGGCCTCCAGAGCATGGAAACCATGCTCTGGCACGGCGTCGGCGGGGTGGCGATCCTGCTGGCGATCATCGCCATGACGGTGTGGCGCGGCTACCAGCGCTTTCTCTGGCGCCGGGACATGGGCCGGCAGGTGCAGTGGCTCTACCTGCTGGTGGGCCTGGCCCTGTTCCTCGTGATCGGCCTGCACGGCACCCTCGGTGCCGAACTGGCGGCCGAATTCGGGGTCCACATCACCGCCGACCAGCTCCTGGCCAACGGCGCCGACCTTCGCGACGCCCTTCCCTGAGGGCCCCCTTCCCATGACCTCCGCCCCCCCGCGTCGCCCCGGCCCCATCGCCCTCGTCGCCCTGGCCCTCTGGGTCGGCCTGCTGCTGCTGGTCAGCCTCTGGGTGGCGGGGCAGTCCCTGCGGTGGCTGCCGGTGCAGGCCTCCAATGCCGCCCCGCTGGTGGACGGCCTGTTCAGTTTCGAGACCGGCGTCGGCACCTTCGTGTTCCTGGGGGTGATCTCGGTGATGGCCTGGGTGGTGCTCGTGCACCGGGCCGAGAAGTACGACGAGAGCGATGCCGAGCCGATCGAGGGCAACACCCGCCTCGAGGTGATCTGGACCGCCATTCCGCTGGTGCTGGTGATGGCCATCGCCTGGTACGCCATCCAGGTCAACACCGAGCTCGGGGTGCTGGGCCCGATGGAACACGTCCATCTGAGCGAACCCCTGCCCATGGCGATGGCAGCCCCGAAAGGCCAGGGACCGGCGGAGGAGGTGGAGGTGATCGCCCGGCAATGGTCATGGGAATTCCGCTACCCCGCCGAGCACGTCTCCAGCACCGAGCTGCACCTGGAGCTGGATCGGCCGGTCACCTTCCGCCTGGTCTCCGAGGACGTGCTGCACGGCTTCTTCATCCCGGCCTTCCGGCTCAAGCAGGACGTGATCCCTGGCCGGGCGATCGATTTCAGCCTCACCCCCACCCGCATCGGGCGCTACCGCCTGCGGGATTCCCAGTTCAGCGGCACCTGGTTCGCCGCCAACCAGGCCGATGTGGTGGTGGAGACGGCCGACGACCACACCGCCTGGCTGAAGCAGGCCGCCGCGGCCCCCCTGCAGCCCGGCCTCAGCGTGGCCTCCGCCGAATACGCCGAACGCCAGAGCAACCCCCGCAGCGGCTGGCCCACGGTGGTGCCGGCCCCGCCGCCCCAGGTGAACGCTCCCGGTTCCAGCTCCCTTCCCCACGACGCCTGAGGCCATGACCAGCACCGCCCTCTCCCCCGAACCGCCCGCCTCCTGGCGGCGTTACTTCGGCTTCAGCAACGATGCCAAGGTGATCGGCATCCAGTACATCGTGGTGGCCTTCTTCTTCTTCCTGGTCGGTGGCCTGCTGGCCATGATCATGCGGGGCGAGCTGATCACACCCGAGGCCGATCTGGTGGATCGCACCGTGTACAACGGCCTCTACACGATGCACGGAACGATCATGCTGTTCCTGTTCATCTTTCCGGTGCTCAACGGGCTCAACAACCTGTTGATTCCCACCATGATCGGCGCCCCGGACATGGCCTTCCCCAGACTGAACACCGCCGCCTTCTGGCTGGTGCCGGTGTTCGGCATCCTGCTGATCGCCAGCTTCTTCGTGCCGAGCGGCCCGGCCACCTCCGGCTGGTGGTCCTATCCGCCGGTGAGTCTCCAGAATCCCCTCGGCCACCTGATCAACGGCGAGTTCCTCTGGGTGCTGGCGGTGGCCCTCTCCGGCGTCTCCTCGATCATGGGCGCGGTGAACTTCGTCACCACGATCCTGCGGATGCGGGCGCCGGGCATGGGCTTCTTCCGCATGCCCGTGTTCTGCTGGACGGCCCTCGCCGCCCAGACCCTGCAGCTGATCGGCCTGCCCGCCCTCACCGGCGGCGCCGTGATGCTGCTGCTGGATCTGAGCGTCGGCACGTCGTTCTACCGGCCGGAAGGGGGCGGCGACCCGGTGCTGTATCAGCACTTCTTCTGGTTCTATTCCCACCCGGCGGTGTATGTGATCATCCTGCCGGTGTTCGGCATCTTCTCGGAGCTGTTCCCCGTCTATTCGCGCAAGCCGCTGTTCGGCTACGTCTATGTGTGTCTGGCTTCCTTCATCATCGTCGGCCTGGGGCTGATCGTCTGGGTTCACCACATGTTCCCCAGTGGCGTCACCCAGTGGATGCGCAACCTGTTCATGGTCACCACGATGCTGATCGCCGTGCCCACCGGGGTGAAGGTGTTCGCCTGGCTGGGAACGCTGTGGCGGGGCAAGATCCGGCTCACCACCCCGATGCTGTTCTGCCTGGGCGGCCTGTTCAACTTCGTCTTCGCCGGCATCACCGGCATCATGCTGGCCACCGTGCCGATCGACATTCACGTCAGCAACACCTACTTCGTGGTGGGGCACTTCCACTACGTCATCTATGGCGCCGCCGTCATGGGGGTGTTCGCCGCCATCTACCACTGGTTCCCCAAGTTCACCGGCCGCATGCCCTACGAGGGCCTCGGCAAGCTGCATTTCGTGCTCACCTTCATCGGTGCCAACCTCAACTTCCTGCCCATGCACCCGCTCGGGCTGATGGGCATGCCCCGGCGGGTCTCCTCCTACGACCCGGAGTTCGCCTTCTGGAACGTGCTGGCCAGCCTGGGGGCCTTCCTGCTGGGGGTGTCGATCATCCCCTTCCTGCTCAACATGATCAGCTCCTGGGCCCGGGGGCCGAAGGCCCCGCACAACCCCTGGAACGCCATCGGTCTGGAGTGGCTGCTGCCCTCCCCTCCGGCGGAGGACAACTTCGGTGAGCACGTTCCGACGGTGATCAGCCGCCCCTACGGCTACGGGAGCGGGGAGCCGCTGGTGGAGCACCAGGCCGAGATCGAGCGCACCCTCACCCTTCAGGACGCCAACCGATGAGCAGCACCCCCCTCACCCCCGGCGACGACGCTGCCGCCCCCCATCCCCATGGCGAAGGGCAGCACGCCAACCACAACCTCACCGGGTTCATCATCTTTCTGTGTTCCGAGAGCGTCATCTTCCTGGCGTTCTTCAGCGGCTATGCCCTGCTGCGGCTCTCCGCCATCGACTGGCTGCCCGCCGGCGTGGAGGGCCTGGAGTGGCGCCTGCCCCTGATCAACACGGTGGTGCTGGTGTCGAGCTCCTTCACGATGGTGGTGGCCGAGCATTTCAAGGGCAAGGGGAAGATCTGGCTGTTCCGGGGCTTCTGGCTGCTGACCATGGCCATGGGGACCTATTTCCTCTACGGCCAGGCGGTGGAGTGGCGCGGCCTCAGCTTCGGCTTCACCTCCGGCACCTTCGGTGGCACCTTCTATCTGCTCACCGGTTTCCATGGCCTGCATGTACTCACCGGCATCCTGCTGATGGGCCTGATGCTGGCCAAATCCTTCGTCCCCGGCAACTACGACCGGGGAGAAGAAGGCGTCATCGCCACCTCCCTGTTCTGGCACTTCGTGGATGTGATCTGGATCATCCTGTTCGTGCTGCTCTACGTCTGGAGAGCCTGAACCATGATCATCGACGACACCCACTACGACGTGATCCTGATCGGCAGCGGCGCCGGTGGCGGCACCCTGGCGGCCGCCCTCGCCGATGGGGGCCACACGGTGCTGTTGCTGGAGCGTGGTGGGGTGATGCCCCAGGCCGATCAGAACGTGGCCGAGGTGGGGCTGTTCCGCAAGCCGAGGTACCACCCCGAGGAGAAGTGGTTCGGCACCGACGGTGATCCCTTCTCCCCCCAGATGGTGCATGCCATCGGCGGCAACACCAAGATCTGGGGAGGCGTGCTCGAACGCATGCGCGAGGCGGAGTTCACCGGCGTGGCGCTCCAGGAGGGTCCGTCCCCGGACTGGGAGCTGCGCTACGACGAGCTGGCCCCCTGGTACGAGCAGGCCGAAACGCTCTATCGCGTCCACGGCGTGGCCGGTGCCGACCCCACCGCCCCCCCGATGCAGGGCGCCTATCCCGCCGCACCGCGACCGGTGGAGCCCTTCCTGGTCGAGCTGCGCGCCGCCCTGGAGCGCCAGGGGCTCCATCCCTACGACCTGCCCCTGAGCTGGTCCGAGTCGACGGTCGACCCCACCGGCGATGCCGAGCTGTTCGGCGTCGATCCGGCGCGCGGCGCCGGCACCGTGACGGTGAGGGAGAACGCCCGGGTGCTGCAGCTGCACGTCAACCCGTCGGGCCAGGAGGTGCGCGGCGTCGAGGTGGAGATCGACCACCAGCGCTGGCTGTTCCGCAGCCACCAGGTGGTGCTGGCCGCCGGGGCCATCGGCACACCGGAGATCCTGCTGCGTTCCGCCACCGACCACCACCCCCGTGGCCTGGCCAACGGCTCCGACCAGGTGGGCCGCAACCTGATGAAGCCCCAGCTCACCTCGATCCTGCAGCTGGCGGCCGCCCCCAACTCGGGCCGCTACGCCCGCGGCCATGGCATCACCGACTTCTACTGGGGTGACAGGAACGTCGACTTCCCCCTCGGTTCGATCCAGAGCGGCGGCGGGGTGCTCCAGGACGCCCTTTTCGCCGAATCACCACCGGTGCTCTCCCTGGTGACCCGCCTGCTGCCGGACTTCGGCCTCGAGCAGCTGGCCGCCCGTTCGATCACCTGGTGGGCGATGAGTGCCGTGCGGCCGGATCCCCACAACCGCGTCGCCCTGCGGGGTCAGAACCTGCAGATCCACTACACGGCCAACAACCGGGAGGCCCACGACCGGCTCGTCTACCGCTGGATCGACTGCCTCAAGGCCGTGGAGGCCGACCCCCTGACCCTGGTGGCGAAGGCCGCCCCCACCCACCCCCGCGGCGAAGCCCCCCTGCCGGTGATCGGCGGCGCCTGCGGCACCTGCCGCATGGGCTCGGATCCGGCCACCTCGGTGGTCAACCTGGAGGGCCGCAGCCACGAGCTGGCCAACCTCTGGATCGTCGATGCCAGCGTGCTGCCCTCCTGTCCTTCGGTGGGGGTGGGGCTCACCGTGATCGCCAATGCCCTGCGCATCGGCGCCGCCCTGAAGGCCTGCCTGTGACGGCCAGCGTCCCCAGCCCCGCCGCGATCGACGCCATCACCCCGTCGGAGACCCGGCGCATGGCCGAGCGCGACCACGGCCTCGCCCCCTGGAGCCTCTGGGGCAGCTACCTGAGCGAGCGTCAGTGGGGCACGGTGCGTGAGGACTACTCCGCCGACGGGGACGCCTGGCGCTCCTTCCCCCACGACCACGCCCGCTCCCGCGTCTACCGCTGGGGCGAGGACGGCCTGCTGGGCCTCTGCGACGACCAGTGCCGCCTGTGCTTCTCGCTGGCCCTCTGGAACGGCATGGATCCGATCCTCAAGGAACGGCCCTTCGGCCTCGGCAACCCCGAAGGCAACCACGGCGAGGACCTCAAGGACTACTTCTTCCATCTCGCCAACACCCCCACCCACAGCTTCATGCGGGGGCTCTACAAGTACCCGCAGGGGGCCTTCCCCTACGAACAGCTGCGGCAGGAGAACGGCCGCCGCGGCCGCGACCAGCCCGAATACGAACTGATCGACACCGGCATCTTCGACGAGAGCCGTTACTTCGATGTGGTCATCGAATACGCCAAGGCCGGCCCGGAGGACCTGCTGATCCGCATCCGGGCCACCAACCGCGGTCCCGATCCCGCCCCCCTCACCCTGCTGCCCAGCCTGTGGCTGCGCAACACCTGGCGCTGGGGCTATCCCGATGAGGTGGAGCATCGGATCCGCCCCCTCGCTGACGCCGGCGGTCCTTCGATCGTCACCGAGGCGCTCCCCCACCTGGGGGTGTACCAGCTCGACTGCCGGGAGCCCGGCAGCTGGATCTTCACCGATAACGAGACCAACAGCGAGCGACTCTGGGGTCAGCCCAACGCCACGCCCTTCCAGAAGGACGGCTTCCATCGCCATGTGGTCGACGGGGAGACCGGCGCGGTGAACCCGGCCCTGGTGGGCAGCAAGGCGGGGCGTGTGCTGCAGCGCACCCTGGCCGCCGGCGAGGAGTGGCTGGTGGAGCTGCGGCTGCATCGGCGCGACGGCCCCGCGCCGGGCCCGGCCGAGCTCGGGGAGACGTTCGGGGCGATCTTCCGCGAACGGGAGCGGGAATGGCTGGAGTACTTCGAGCATCGGGTGCCGGGGCTGTCCGAGGACGACCGCCGCATCCACCTGGCGGGCACCGCCGGGCTGCTGTGGTGCAAGAAGTACTACGGCTGGAGCGTGATGCGCTGGCTCGAGGGCGACCCCACCGGGGCGCCGCCGCCTCCGGAGCGCCGCCGCAGCCCGAACGCCTACTGGCAGCGGCTGCACGCCCACGACGTGATCTCGATGCCGGATTGCTGGGAATACCCCTACTTCTGCCAGTGGGATCTGATGTTCCACGCCGTGGCCTTCGCCGTCTTCGACCCGGCCACGGCCAAGGAGCAGTGCATGCTGCTGCGCAAGCCCCAGTACACCGCCCCCAACGCCCAGACCCCCGCCTATGAGTGGGCCCTTTCGGACCCCAATCCCCCGATCGGCGCCTGGGCGGCGATGCGCATCTATCAGATCGATCGCAAGAACAGCGATGCCGCCGATCTGGGCTTCCTGCGCGCCGCCCTGCGCAAGCTGATCCTGGAATACGGCTGGTGGGCCAACCGCAATGACCGCTCCGGCGACAACGTGTTCGAGGGGGGATTCCTGGGACTCGACAACATCGCCGTGTTCGATCGGCGCTTCCCCCTGGCCGACGGCAGCATCATCGAGCAGTGCGACGGCACGGCCTGGATGGCCTCGCTCAGCCTCAACCTGCTGCAGATCGCCGTGGAGCTGAGCCGCGAAGAGCCGGAGTACGCCGACATCTGCGAACGCTTCGTGGTGGACTTCGTGCAGCTGGCGATCGCCCTCAACAATCCCGCCGGCCGCAATTACCTCAACTGGGATGAGGAGGACGGCTTCTACTACGACGTCATCAAGCGTCCCGACGGCAGCGTCGACTACCTGCGCACCCGCTCGCTCTCGGGCCTGGTGCCCCTGCTGGCGGTGCAGAGCTTCGACATCGACACCGTGGCACGGTTGCCGATGCTTGATGTCACCCAGACCCTGGCCTGGTTCACCCACGAGCGCACCACACCCTCCTGGATGGTGGAAAACCTGGGAATCTGGAACAACGACCGGGTGCTTTTCACCCTGGTGCCCAGGGAGCGCCTGCAGCGCATCTGCGAGCGGCTCTTCGATGAGGAGGAGTTTCTCTCCCCCCATGGCATCCGCTCCCTTTCCAAGGTGTACGACCAGCACCCCTACACCTACACCGAAGGGAGCCAGAGCCAGACCCTCGCCTACAGCCCGGCCGACAGCCCGGTGGCGATGTTCGGGGGGAACTCCAACTGGCGTGGGCCGGTGTGGATGCCGATGAACTTTCTGCTGATCGAATCGCTGCAGAAGTTCGCCCATTTCTACGGCGACAGCTTCCAGGTGGAGTTCCCCACCCGTTCGGGCCACTGGATCACCCTCTGGCAGGCTTCCCTCGAGCTGGAGAAGCGGCTGGTGGGGCTGTTCCGCCGCGACGGCCGGGGCCGTCGTCCCTTCCTGGGAGATGTGGAGCTGTTCCAGACCGATCCCCACTGGCGCGATCTGATCCTGTTCAACGAATACTTCCACGGCGACAATGGAAGTGGAGTGGGTGCCTCCCACCAGACCGGATGGAGCGCCATGGTCTGCAAGATGCTCAACCAGCTCCACCGCTATCCCGAAGGCTGATCCCCCTGCCATGAGCACCCCGTCCTCGAGCGCACCGGTCGCCGGTCCGAGCCTCTACACCTCGCCCCTGCCGCAGGCGGAGCAGCTGCAGGTGAGCCACGGGGCCCACTTCGATGTGGTGATCATCGGCAGCGGCGCCGGCGGCGGCACCCTGGCCCGCCACCTGGCCCCCACGGGCCTGAAGGTGCTGGTGCTGGAGCGGGGCGACTGGCTGCCCCAGGAGCCCCAGAACTGGGACGCCGAAGCGGTGTTCCAGCAGAACCGCTACGTGTCGAAGGATCCCTGGCTCGACAGGCACGGCAAGCCCTTCCAGCCCGGCAGCCATTACTTCGTCGGCGGCGCCACCAAGATGTACGGCGCCGCCCATTTCCGCCTGCGCCAGCAGGACTTCGAGGAGCTGGCCCACTTCGATGGCCTCTCACCGGCCTGGCCCCTGCGCTACGCCGACTTCGAGACCTGGTACCAGAAGGCCGAGGAGATGTACCACGTGCACGGCCTGCGCGGGGAGGATCCCACGGAGCCGCCCTGCAGCGGCCCCTATCCCCATCCGCCGGTGGCCCACGAGCCGCGCATCCAGCAGCTGGTCGACGACCTGCGCTCCGCCGGGCTCCACCCCTTCCATGCCCCCAGCGGCGTCCAGCTGGATGAGGCCCACATGGCCTTCAGCCGTTGCCGCAAGTGCAACTGCTGCGATGGCTTCCCCTGCCTGGTGCACGCCAAGTCCGACGCGGAGGTGCTGGGCATCCGGCCGGCCCTGGAGGCCTCCAACGTGTCCCTGCTGACGCGGGCCCAGGTGAAACGGCTGTGCACCGATGCCACCGGTCGCACGGTGACCGGGGTGGAGCTGGAGCGGGATGGCGAGCCGCTCACGGTGAGCGGCGATGTGGTGGTGGTGAGCTGCGGCGCCGCCAACAGCGCCCGGCTGCTGCTGCTGTCGGCCAACGACCGCCACCCCCGGGGCCTGGCCAACGGCTCCGACCAGGTGGGTCGCCACTACATGTTCCACAACAGCAAGGCGATGGTGGCCCTGGCCCATGAACCGAACCGCACCATCTTCCAGAAAACGGTGTCGATCAACGACTGGTATCTCGGGGATGCCGACTTCGACTACCCGATGGGCAACATCCAGATGACGGGCAAGACCAACGGCACGATCATGAAGGGCTACGCGCCCCTGGAAACGTTCCTGATGCCCGGCTGGAGCATGGACAGGATCGCCGAACATGCGCTCGACTTCTGGATCTCCAGCGAGGATCTGCCCGATCCGAACAACCGCGTGACCGTCACCGGCTCCGGCCAGATCCAGCTCAGCTACACCCCCAACAACCTCACCGCCTCGACGCGCCTGGTGAGCCGCCTGGAGGGCCTGCTGGATCGCCTCTATCTGCGGAAGCACCTGGTGGAGCGCCAGTTCTACATCGCCAACAGCATGGGCATCGCCGCCGTGGGCCACCAGGCCGGCACCTGCCGCTTCGGCAGCGATCCGGCCACCTCGGTGCTCGACCTCAACTGCAAGGCCCACGAACTGGACAACCTCTATGTCGTCGACACCAGCTTCATGCCCACGATCGGCGCCGTGAATCCCTCCCTCACCGCCATCGCCAATGCCCTGCGGGTGGGCACCCACCTGGTGGAACGGCTGCGGGGCTGAGGGCGGCGATGGGCACGCCGGAGGAAACGTCGGAGCGGCGGGTGCTGGTGGCCCTGGGCACCGCCTGGGCCCTGACGGCCGGCTGGTTCCTGTTCTGGCCGGTGCCCACCGAGGTGGTCGGCCGGGGAGTGGTGATCGTGCCCGGCGGCGCCACGGTGATCGATGCCCGGGCCGAGGGTCAGATCCTCAGCCTGCCGGTGCGGGAGGGCCAGCGGGTGCGCCGGGGTCAGACCCTGGTCCGCCTCTACCTGCCCACCCTGGAGCAGCAGCTGCGCCGCCAGGAGAAGGACCTGGCCGAACTGATCCGCATCAACGCCGATCTGGACCGGCGCGACCGGGCGCGGCTGGCCTCGGCCCGGCGGCTGCGGGACACCGCCCTGGCCCAGCTGGAGGCGAACCGGGAGCGCCTGGACGCCCTGCGCCGCGTCTACGACCAGAAGGTGGCCGATTTCCGCCATCTGGCCCGCCGCGAGGTGGTGGCCCCCCTGGCTGCGGAGGTGGTGGCCAGCGAGGACCGGGCCATCCAGCTCGACAACAGCGTCGCCGAGCTGGGCATCCGGCAGCGGGAGGCCATCGACGCCTGGGAGAAGGTCCGGCTCGCCATCGACACCGAAGCCCAGCGGCGGCGCTTCGCCATCCAGGACGCCCGCCGTGCCGTGAGGGTCACCCAGACACGCCTGGCCTACGACGGCACCCTCACCGCCACCCGGGACGGGCGGCTGCTCGACCTGCAGGTGGTGCGGGGCCAGACGGTGAAGCCCGGCCAGCGCCTCGGCACCCTGGGGAGTCCCCGGGCGGCCCGCAGCAACGCCGATGGCGGCGGCCAGGCCCAGCAGGCGGTGGCCTACTTCGCCCCGGCCGATGCCCGCCGCCTGCGCCCCGGCCTGGCCATGGAGGTGGTGCCGGACTGGAACGAGCGGGGCCGCTTCGGCGGCATCCGCGGCCGCGTGCGCCGCATCAATCTGCTGCCCGCCACCCGCGAGGACGTCAACACGACCCTGGGCAACCCCCAGCTGGCGGAGGCCCTGGTGCGCAACGGGCCGGTGATGCGCACCGAGATCGCCCTGCTGCCCGGGGGTGGCGGCCCCGGCCTCGATGGCTACCGCTGGACCCTCAGCCGCGGCAGCAGCGTCTTTCCGATCCGCGAGGGGCTGACGCTCAAGGCCCACGGCTACGTGGAATGGCGCCCGCCGGTCAGCTACCTGCTGCCGCTGCTGCGCGACCTCACCGGCAGCTACCGCACCCTGCGCCAGCAGGAACGCCAGGACCAGCCGCCCCTGCGCCAGCGGGACGCCCTGCCATGACCCGCGAACTGCCCTGGCTGGTGGTGGAGGCGGCCCTGCTGGTGGTGCTGCTGCACGCCAATGCCCCGGAAGTGTGGTTCTGGTTCGCCGCCCTGGTGGTGCTGCTGCTGTGGCGCTCGTTCGCCTGGCGCCAGCGCCGCTGGCAGCGGCTGCAGGAACGCCACGGCGACGCTCAGGAGCCCCCCAGCTCCAGCGGCAGCGCCACCGGCTGATCGGGCCGGTCCGGCACCGGCAGCAGTTCGCGCAGCAGCTGGGCGTAACTGACATTGGCCAGGGTGGTGGATTCGGCCACCCCCTCCATCGCGCCGGTCAGGGTGGCGACGGTGTCGGCCACATCGCTGTAGTCGGCCAGCCCCAGCTGGTAGCGGGCCCGCACGTCGCGAAAGGCCTCGCGGGAGGCGCTGTAGGAGGCGCGGGCCGCCACGATCTGGCGCAGGGCGGCCCGATGGTCGTAGAAGGCGGCCTCAAGGCGCTGGCGGATGGCGTTGCGCTCCCGGGCCAGCTGCTGGTCGGTGCGGGCGGCGGCGCTGCGGCTGGCGGCCACGGCGCCGGCGGTGACGCCGCCGTCGAAGAAGCGCCAGTGCAGCTGCAGGCCCGCCGCCCAGTCGGAGCGCTGGTTGAGCAGCTGGGGGATCAGGGCCGAGCTGCAGCAGCCCTCCAGCCGGATCACGGGCTGGGTGATCAGCCCCTGGCCGTAGCCACCGGTGGCCACCAGCCGCAGGCTGGGCAGCAGCTCGGCGGCACGGCGGTCGGCCTGGCGCAGCAGGGCGTCGCGGGCGGCCTGCAGGGCCCGCAGCTGGGGATTGTCCCGCCAGCCGCGCACGATCGTCTGCTCCAGATCGAGGGGCCAGGGGGGCTGAAGCCGCACCGCATCGCTGGCCCGCAGGCTGACATCGAAGGGCACGTTGATCAGGTTGCTGAGCTGGCGCTGGCGACTCAGCTGCAGGGCCTCCGCCTGCTCGAAGCGATAGCGGCTCTGCTGCAGGGCGGCCTCGGCGCGGAGCCGGTCGAGCCGCGGCACCAGGCCCGCCTGCTGGAGCGCCGCCACCTGGTCGCGCACCACCGTGTCGCTCTCGACGACGGCCCGGCGGATCCGCAGCAGCTGATCAGCGAGCTGCAGGCCGTAGTAGGCGATGCTCACGTCCAGCTGCAGCTGGCGCAGCCGGTCGGCGTAGCGCTGGCGGGAGGCCCTGAGGCTGTCGTCGGCCTCGGCGATGGCGGCGGCGCGGTAGGGGCTGAGCAGCTCCCAGGCCAGCTCCACCCGGGCGGCCGCCGCCCCGACGTTGGACTGCACCACATTCCAGCCCTGGTTGCGGACCAGGAACGGGGAGCCCGCTGGATAAATCCCGGCGTTGTCGGTCCAGACCTGGCTGTAGGACCGCTGCTGGCTGAAACCGCCCGCCAGGTTCAGCCCCAGCTCCGGCCAGCGGCGCCCCCGGGCCGAACCGGCCAGGTCCTGCTGCTCGCGCACGCCGAGCACGGCGGCGGCCAGATCGGGGTCATTGCGCACGGCCACCGCCAGGGCCTCGGCCAGGCTGAGCCGCTGACGCCGCTCGATGCGCACCGCGTCGGGCGCCTCGGGCAGGGCGTTCGCCGCCGGGGCCGGCAGCGACGGATCGGGCAGGCCGGGGAGGGTGGCGTCCGGCACCCCGGTGGCGTCGGCCTCGGGCGCGGCGGGCAGCAGGGTGCGGTCGAGCCGTTCGAGGTCGTCCTGGAACCCCTGGAGGCTGCGCAGCAGCGCCGGCGAGGGGGGCGGCAGGCGCCGGGGCCGGGGGGCGGCGATCAGCTCCTGGCCCCAGGCCTGGGCCAGCGGTGCCGCCAGCGCCAGGCCCAGGGCCGGGGCCAGGCAGCGTCGGAGCTGACGCCGGATCACGGCTGGCGTGTCCCGGGGGGCGGACCCGGGGACGGGGCCGATGGCGCGGCGGCTGGTGGGACGGTGCGGGCCTGCATCAGATCGTGCAGACCCAGGCTGGTGCGGGCCAGGCAGCCGATCGAGAAGCAGATCGCCGCACTGCCGAACAGCCCCAGCTGGGCCTCGCGGGTCTCGCCCTGAAGGCGCGTCATCGCCAGCAGCACCACCCCGGCGGCCAGCCAGGGCAGGGTGACGACCAGGCCGAGCTGGGAGCGGGTCATCGCCATCAGCGCAGGCCCAGCTCCCGGCGCAGCTGCAGCTCCAGTTGCCGCACGGCACCGACCCGCGCCATGGCCCAGGAAAGCTGGCAGACGCAGCCGATCGAGAAGCAGATCGCGGCGTTGCCGAACAGCCCCCAGGCATGGCTGTGCAGGTTGAAATCCTCGGCAAGCAGGAGCCGCAGCGCCAGGATCACCAGCAGGCCGGCCACCACCCAGGGGCCATACACCCAGCCGACGAAGAACTGATCGACGAACAGCCGTCGCGGCGGCGGGGCCATGACACCGGGATCCGGGATTTCAAGTCTGCCGGAGCAACGCCCTCAGGTCGACCGCCGCCGCAGGGCCAGCAGCAGTTTCTCGAACACCTCCGGCAGGGGCGCTTCGCACACCAGCCGCTCGCCGCTGATCGGGTGGTCGAGGGCCAGCCGCACCGCGTGCAGGGCCTGGCCGGGAAGCGCCACCGGCAGCTTGCGGCAGCGGCCATAGGTGGCATCCCCCACGATCGGATGGCCCGTGTGGGCGCAGTGCACCCGGATCTGGTGGGTGCGGCCCGTGTCGAGCTTGAAGCGCAGCAGGGCGTAATCGCCCAGGGGTTCGACCAGGCGCCAGTGGGTGCAGGCATGGCGTCCGCTGGTGTCGGTCACCACGGCGTACTTCTTGCGATCCACCGGATGGCGGCCAATGGCCGCCACGATCGTGCCGCTCTCGGCGGCCGGCCGGCCGTGCACCACCGCCAGGTACTCCCGCGAGGCGATGCGCTTCTGGATCTGCACCTGCAGCTTCACCAGCGCCTCCTGGCTCTTGGCGACCACGATGCAGCCGGTGGTGTCCTTGTCGAGGCGGTGCACGATGCCCGGCCGCATCTCGCCGCCGATGCCGGGCAGGTCGGGGCAGTGGTGCAGCAGGCCGTTCACCAGGGTGCCGTCCTTGTTGCCGGGGGCCGGGTGGACCGTGAGTCCGGCGGGCTTGTTGATCACGATCAGATGGGCGTCCTCGAACAGCACATCCAGCGCCATCGGCTGGGGGACCAGGTAGGGCAGGGGCTCCGGCGGCGGCATCCACAGCTCGACGGTGTCGTCGGTGCGCAGGGGCGTCTTGGCCCGGCCCGTGACCCCGTTGACCCGGACATAGCCCGCATCGATGAACTTCTGGATGCGGGCCCGGCTCTGCTCGGGCCGCTGGGACACCAGCCAGCGATCCAGCCGCATCGGCAGCGGCTTCGGGTAATGGAGCCTCAGCAGCTCCCCTTCGCCTTCCCCGAAGGCACCCATCAGCTGGAGGGCGGCTCCTGGGCAGGCCGCTCGGGGGGCGGCCCCGGGGGCGGCAGTTCCAGGGCGATCGGCCCCAGCAGGGAGCGGCGGAAATCATCGAGCAGCCGCTGGGCCATGCGGGGGGTGTCACCGCTGGTGTGGCGGGCCGCCGCCGCCGCGAGCCAGGCTTCGGCATCGGGGATCGTTCGGCCGGGATCCGCTCCGGGCAACGGCGGCACCGCCACCCCGTAACGGCGCTCCAGCAGTCCCGGCGCCACCCCGGCCGCCGCCACCGGCTCCAGCTGGGCCAGCAGGCGCAGGAAGGCCTGGGCCACCGCCTCGCCGTCGTAGGAGGCCTGGCCGATGTCGTCGCAGAGGGCCAGCCGCAGCCCGGCCAGCTGGTCATCGAGGCGGGGGGGCAGCACGCCGGGGGCGTCGAGCAGGTCGAGGTCCTGCCCCAGCCGCACCCAGCGCAGGCTGCGGGTGACCCCGGCGCGGCGGGCGCTCTCCACCACCTTCTGGCGCACCAGCCGGTTGATCAGCGCCGACTTGCCCACGTTGGGGAAGCCGAGCATCAGGGCCCGCACGGGGCGCGGCTTCATGCCCCGACCGGCCCGGCGGGCGTTGAGCGCCTCGCCGGCCCGGATCGCCGCCTGCTGCAGCTGCTTGACGCCGGTGCCCACCTTGGCGTCGCACCACCAGGGCACCTCCCCCCGCTGGCGGAACCAGCCATCCCAGGCCAGGCGCGCCGCGGGGCTGACCATGTCGCGGCGGTTGATCACCAGCAGGTGCTCCTTGCCCCGGATCCAGCGCTGCAGCCGCGGGTGGCCGGTGGCCAGGGGGATGCGGGCATCGCGCACCTCGATCACCAGGTCCACCTTCTCCAGGTTGGCGCTGAGGGCCTTCTCCGCCTTGGCGATGTGGCCCGGGTACCACTGGATCGGTGGGGCGGCGGTGCTGAGGCGGACCGTGTCGCCGACGTCCGGCATCAGGGCACCACCAGCACCGGACAGGGCGCCAGCTGCAGCACCCGGGCGGCGGTGCTCTGGTGATCGCCCTCGAGGGTGATGCCGCGGGTGCCCATGACGATCACATCGGCATTGATCTCATCGGCCACATCGCCGATCACGAAGGCCGGCTTTCCCTCCCGCTCCAGCACCTCGCAGGCCACACCGGCCTGGGTGAAGCTGGCGCGGGCCTGCTCCAGCAGCTGCGCCACGGCGGCGGGATCATGCATCACCCCCTCCTCGGCCTCCACCACCGACAGCAGCACGACACGGCTGCCGTGGCGCTGGGCGAGCTGCAGGGCGACGGCCGCCGTTTCCATCGTCTGGCGGCTCTGGTCGATGGGGAACAGGACGGTGTCGAACATGGCGGAAGGCCCGGCCCTCTTGTCCTAGCGCCGACCGTTGCGGGGGCCAGGGAGCGGGGGTGGGAAGAACCGAATCGCGGCGGCCGCGGAGCGGGAGGCGCCGGAGGCTAATGTCCCCCCGCCTTTCCTTATCCGTAATCATGGCGAAGCGATCCCTCTCCAGCCTCAGTGCCGACGATCTCCGCGGCAAGCGGGTGCTGGTTCGGGTCGACTTCAACGTGCCCCTGGACGAGGCCGGGGCGATCACGGACGACACCCGCATCCGGGCCGCCCTGCCCACCGTGCGCCACCTGATCGACCATGGCGCCCGGGTGCTGCTGGCCGCCCACTTCGGCCGGCCCAAGGGACAGGTGAACGAGTCCATGCGGCTCACCCCGGTGGCGGCCCGCCTCAGCGAGCTGCTGGGCAGGCCCGTCACCAAGACCGACAGCTGCATCGGCCCCGACGCCGAGGCCAAGGTGGCCGCCATGGCCGATGGCGACGTGGTGCTGCTGGAGAACGTGCGCTTCTTCGCCGAGGAGGAGAAGAACGACGCCGCCTTCGCCGAGAAGCTGGCCGCCCTGGCCGACGTCTATGTGAATGACGCCTTCGGCGCCGCCCACCGGGCCCACGCCTCCACCGAGGGCGTGACGAAGTACCTGAGCCCCAGCGTGGCCGGTTTCCTGATGGAGAAGGAGCTCCAGTACCTGCAGGGCGCCATCGATGAGCCGAAGCGCCCCCTGGCCGCGATCGTGGGCGGCTCCAAGGTGAGCTCCAAGATCGGCGTGCTCGAGTCGCTGATCGACAAGTGCGACAAGGTGCTGATCGGCGGCGGCATGATCTTCACCTTCTACAAGGCCCGCGGCCTGGCGGTGGGCAAGAGTCTGGTGGAGGAGGACAAGCTGGAGCTGGCCAAGGAACTCGAAGCCAAGGCGGCCGCCAAGGGCGTCCAGCTGCTGCTGCCCACCGACGTGGTGCTGGCCGACAACTTCGCCCCCGACGCCAACAGCCAGACCACCTCGATCGACGCCATCCCCGACGGCTGGATGGGCCTCGACATCGGCCCCGATTCGGTCAAGACCTTCCAGGCGGCCCTGGCCGACTGCCAGACCGTGATCTGGAACGGCCCCATGGGGGTGTTCGAGTTCGACGCCTTCGCCGCCGGCACCAACGCCATCGCCCACACCCTGGCCGACCTGAGCGCCAAGGGCTGCTGCACGATCATCGGCGGCGGTGACTCCGTGGCCGCGGTGGAGAAGGTGGGCGTGGCCGAGAAGATGAGCCACATCTCCACCGGTGGCGGCGCCAGCCTGGAGCTGCTGGAAGGCAAGGTGCTGCCCGGCGTGGCCGCCCTCGACGAGGCCTGAGGTCCCCCCTTCAGGGCCGGTCCCGGCCGGCCCTTGGCCAGGTTGCTCAGATGCTGTCGGGGCCTGGACGGCGACCCTCCCCCCAGCCCCCTTTGCGCTCCCCCTTGCCCCACTGGGGCAGGGGGATGCCATTGCGCTCGAACAGGGCCTTCATGGCGGCCCGGTGCTGCTCCCGCTGGCGCTGGCTGGCACTGCGCTGCTCCTTCATGCAGGTGCGCAGGGCCTCGCTGCTGCCGGCGGCCGACAGGCAGCGTTCACCGCGCTGAAGGATGGCGATGCGCGCCTGCTGGTCGCTGAGGGCGAGGCGCTTCTGCTCGGGGAAGATTTCGCTGCATCTGGGCCGCCGTGGGACGGCCGGCCGGAGTGGGGCCACTCTGGGCCATGGCGACACCGGTGGAGCCCAGGACCATCGCCAGGACGGCGACGCGGAGGGGCTGGAGCAGGCGGGAGGGCATGGGAGGAACTGTCCTGAACACACCCATGGTGACCGGCAAGTGTGACGGCGATCAGACTGGCCACCGGCCAGGTATGACCGGATGCAACTGAAGCTCGCTCACCCCCCGGCCAGGGGCCAGGCGCGCAGCGCCACGGCGAAGCGTCCCGGCGGCGGTTCGAGGGCTGCGGTGGCCTCCAGCCGGCGCAGATCTCCGCCGTGATCCCTGGCCACCTTGGCGGCGATGGCCAGGCCCAGACCGCAGTGCCCCTCGCCGCCGCGGGCCCGGTCGAGCCGCTGGAAAGGGGTCATGGCCTTGCGCCACTGCTGGGGGTCGATGCCCTCGCCGCAGTCCCAGACCTGGATCTCGAAGCCGCTCTCCACCGCTCCGGCCTCCGCCTGGGGCCGCCCCTCCCCGTCCCCCGGACCCAGGGGCCGCAGCACCAGCCGCAGGGGCGGCCGGCCGTAGGTGAGGGCGTTGTCGAGCAGATTGCCCACCGCCCGCGCCACGGCGATCGGACGGACCCGCCGCACCAGCGGTTCCAGATCCAGCTCCAGGGGCACCTCCCCCACCGCCGCCGCCGCCTCGGACACCAGGGCATCGAGGGGCACCAGCACCGGCGTCTCGTCGGCTTCGGCGCCGGCGAAGATCATGAACTGGCGCGTGATCCGCTCGATCGAGCGGATGTCCGCCTGGGCCCGCTCCAGCTCCTGGGGCGCCATCGGCCCTTCGGCGGCGAGGGTGAGGCGCAGCCGCAGCCGGGTGAGGGGGCTGCGCAGGTCGTGGGCGATGCCGGCCAGCATCGTCGTGCGCTCCCTGCCGGCCTCCTCCAGCCGCAGCAGCATGGCGTTGAACCGGGCCATCAGCTGGCGCACCGCCGGGGCCCCCTGGTCCGGCAGGGCGCCGGGCAGGGCCTCGAGGCCAACGTCGGCCAGGGCCTCCTGCAGGCGGGTGAGGGGCCGCTGGATCTCCAGGGTGAGGTAGAGCAGCAGCGCCCCGAGGGCCCCCAGGCCGATGGAGAGGGTCAGCAGCAGGGGATCGGGAGGCCAGCCGCGGGGGGAGGGCAGGGCGACGAACAGCCACGCCCGCTCCAGGGGGGACGCCATCTCCACCCACACCCCCCGCCGCGGCAACGAGGCCGGCAGCACCGCCGGGCAGCGCCCCAGGCGGCGGCAGAGTTCCTCCTGCAGGCGCAGGGTCTGCCAGCGCAGCCGCCGATCCCCGCCACGGCCGTCCCTGGCCGCCGGCTCCGGCCGCTGGCCCACCACCAGCTGCATGCCGCTGATCTGGCCGAGCACCTCGGGGCTGAAGCGTTCCAGGGCCACCTCCCCCAGCACCACGTTCGCGGCCACCTCCGAGCCGGTCTGGACCAGCTGCTGCTGGGCCAGCCGGCGACCCAGCAGCAGCTGCAGCAGCAGCAGGCAAAAGGCGGCGGCACCGGTGCCCGCCAGCAGGTACCCCAGGGTGCGCCGGAACGACGGGCGACGGCCCTGCTCAGGACTGACGGGGCTTGCCATCGGGGACGAACACGTAGCCGTAGCCCCAGACCGTCTGCACATAGCGGGGCCGGGACGGCTCCGGCTCGATCAGCCGCCGCAGCCGTGACACCTGCACGTCCATGCTGCGGCTGTCGGTGTCGCTGCCCGGGCCCCGGGCCAGTTCGATCAGCCGCTCCCGGGACAGGGGGCGGTGGGGGTGCTGCACGAACGCCGCCAGCAGGGCGAATTCACCGCCGGTGATGGTGAGCGCCTCCCCGTGGCGCTCCAGGGTGCGGGCCGCCAGGTCCACCTCCAGGTCGCCGAAGGCGATCCGCTCCCCGTCGGGCTGGGGCAATCCGCCCGGCAGGGTGCCGCGACGACGCAGCACGGCCTCGATGCGGGCGGTCAGCTCCCGGGGCAGGAAGGGCTTGGCCAGGTAGTCGTCGGCCCCCTGCTCCAGGCCGATGATGCGATCCACCGCATCGGCCCGGGCCGTGAGCATCAGCACCGGCAGGTCGTCGGCCCCGTCCCGCAGCCGCCGCAGCAGGCTGAGGCCGTCGTCGCCGGGGAGCATCAGGTCGAGCACCAGCAGGTCGGGGCGCTGGCCCTCGAGCCGGGCCATCAGCTGGGCACCGTCCCCCATGCAGCGCACCTCGTAGCCCTGCTCCCCGAGGTAGGTGGACAGGAGCTGGCGCAGCTCCGGGTCGTCATCCACCACCCAGATCCGATGCGGTCGGCCCATGGCTCAGGGCTCGAGCGATTTGCGATCGGCGACGACCCGCACCCGCTTGGTGGCGCTGACGATGCCATCGGGATGGACCAGCAGCACCGCCCAGGTCTGGGAGCCGGGGGACAGGGGGGCCTGGACGATCCTGAACAGGCCGCCACCGGCGAGGGCACCCAGTTCCAGGCTGGGGCTGGCCATCGCCGCCTGCTGCTGGGGGGTGATGGCCGCGATGCCGCCCGCGGCCAGGGCCCCGTCGAGCGGCTCGTCGAAGATCACGTCAACGTCGTAGCGCTGGCCGGTCAGCACCGCATCGGGGATCAGCAGGCTCACCGACAGGGGCTTCTCACCGCTGCGCAGCAGGGACTTCTCCCGCAGCACCGTCTGGCCGTTGATGCGGGTGCCGTCGCTCTGGAGGGCGAGCAGCTGTTCCGCCTCCAGCCGGTAGGTGGTGCCGCCCTGGCGCCGGGTACCCTCCACCCGCAGGGTGACCGTGGGCTGGCCGTCCCGCAGCTGGGTGCCGGAACTCAACTGCCAGCGGGCATCGGGGAACTGCTGTCGCAGCAGGCGGCGACGGCTCTCCAGCTGGGCCGGATCCAGGCCAGGGCCGGCCTGCAGCAGGCCCGCCAGGGCCGTGTCGGAACTGCTGTTGAGGGCGCTCTCGAGGGCCTGCAGCTGGGCCGCCGACGGGGGTGCCGCCACGGCAGGGGCCCCGCCGGCGCCGGCCGCCACCGCCAGGCCCACCAGGCAGGCGGCGAGCCGCTGCGGTGTCCGGACCGGGGGCAGGGGGGCGGGCGGCGGGCAGGACGGAGCCATGGAGGGGGAGGGATCCGGGGCGGCGGTGGGCGGACCGGAGTCGGCTTTTAAGTTAGGCGCGCTCGTCCCACCCGCCCATGCCGACCCTGCTGATCGCCGCCAGCGGCACGGGTGGCCACCTGTTCCCGGCCCTGGCGGTGGCCGAGGCCCTGCCGGACGACTGGCAGGTGCACTGGCTGGGGGTGCCGGACCGGCTGGAGACCGAGCTGGTGCCCAGCCGCTACCCCCTGCACACGGTGCGGGCCGGGGGGCTGCAGGGGAAAGGCCTGCGCAGGCTCTGGAACCTGCTCCAGCTGCTGCTGGCCGTGCTGCCGGTGCGGCGCCTGATCCGGCGCGAAGGGGTGAGCGCGGTGTTCAGCAGCGGCGGGTACATCGCGGCACCGGCGATCCTCGCCGCCCGCTGGTGCGGGGTGCCGGTGGTGCTGCACGAGAGCAACGCCGTCCCGGGCCGGGTGACCCGGCTGCTGGGGCCCCTGTGCACCCGGGTGGCGGTGGGTCTGCCCCAGGCGGTCGAACGGCTGCCCCGCTGCCGCCCGCTGGTGTGCGGCACCCCGGTGCGGCGGTCGTTCCTCAGCCCCGCAGCATTGCCGGCCTGGGTGCCCCGGGGCGCCGGCCCCCTGCTGCTGGTGATGGGCGGCAGCCAGGGGGCCCTGCGCCTCAACCGCATGGTGCGGCCCCTGCTGCCGCTGCTGGCGGCCAGCGGCTGCCGCGTCGTGCACCTCACCGGCAGCCAGGATCCGGACGCCGGCCATCTGCGCCTCGACGGGGTGGTGGAGCGGGCCTTCAGCGATGAGCTGCCGGGCCTGCTGCAGCACTGCGACCTGGCCATCAGCCGTGCCGGCGCCGGCAGCCTCAGCGAACTGGCAGTCTGCGGCACCCCGGCGATCCTGGTGCCCTTCCCCCAAGCCGCCGACCGCCATCAGGACGCCAACGCCGCCGCCGCCGCCGCCGTGGGTGCCGCGGTGATCGTCTGGCAGCACGACCCCGGAGAGCCCGCCCTGGAGCGGGCCGTCTGGCGCCTGCTGGGGCCCCGCCTGCGGGGCAGCGCCGCCGCCGCCGACCCCCTGGTGGGGATGGGTGATGGCATGGGGACCCTGGCGGTGCGGGACGCCGACCAGCGGCTGGTGCAGGTGCTGGAGCAGCTCATCGTTCGCGCCTGATCTGGGCCAGGGCGGCCAGCAGGCGTCGGTTGCCGGCCCTGTCCTGGACGGCGATCCGCAGCCAGTCCTCCCCCAGGCCTTCGAAGGAGCGGCAGTCACGCACCAGGATCCGGTGGCGGCGCTCCAGCGCCAGCCGCAGTGGCTGCAGCGACGCGGCCGGCGGGCGGCTGCGCACCAGCAGGTAGTTGGCGGCCGAGGGCAGGGGCTCCAGGCCCGGCAGGGCCGCCAGGCGGGCCGCCAGCCAGGCCCCTTCGACGGCCACCCAGCGCTGCACCCGCCCCTGCCAGCGCCGCAGGCCGGCCTGGTCGGCCAGCAGGAACCGGCCCGCCGCCGCCGCCAATCCGTTGACGGGCCAGGGATCACGCCAGCCCGCCCAGCGGGCCAGCCGCCCGGGGTCTCCCAGGGCGTAGCCAAGCCGCAGCCCGGCGATCGAAAAGAGCTTGGTGAGGCTGCGGATCACCACCAGCCGGGGGTGGTCCGCCAGCAGCGGCACCAGCGACTGCTCCTCCCCGCCGGGCACCAGCGGCAGGAAGGCCTCGTCCACCACCACCAGGGCGAAGCGCTCCAGCAGGGGTGCCAGGGACGCCCGGCTCCAGAGCTGGCCGGTGGGGTTGTGGGGATTGGTGAGCCAGAGCACGGCGGCGCCGGACCCGACAGCCTCGACCGCCTGGGCGGCGGCCTCGGCCAGGGGCCAGGGGCCCGGCCCGGCCCCGGACCCGTCGAGCGGCAGCGGCAGGGAACGCCAGGCACCGCCCCAGCAGGCCAGGGCGCGGCGGTAGTCGGCGAACCCCGGCGACGGCAGCAGACTCAGGCCGTCGGCCGTCGCGTCCCGGGCCGCCCAGGTGAACAGCTCGGCGGCCCCATTGCCGGGCAGGACCATGGCCGGATCCAGGCCGTGCCAGGCGGCGATGGCCTCGCACAGGGCGGCGTAGTCCCGGTCGGGGTAGTCCCGCAGATCGCTGCCGAGGGAGCGGATCAGCAGGCGCCGCAGCCGGGGCGGCGGCCCGAAGGGCACCAGGGAGGCGCTGGCGTCGAGCAGCTGCTGCGGGCGGCAGCCGAGCCGCCGGGCGGCCGCCTGCAGGTTGCCGCCATGGGGATCCGGCGGTTCAGGCGTCCCCATCACCGGGTGGAGGGCTGGCACCGGCTCCAGCGAACATTAAGGCGGTTGTAACACGGAAGCAGGGCGGGGCTGCTGCAATGGGGGGGCCACCGGTGCGCCGCACTCCCCCGTGCCCTCTTCCCCCCTCCAGCCGGTCATCAGCGCGATCGGCGAGGTGCTGCTGGGCAAGGAGCATCAGGTGCGGCTGGCCCTGGCCTGCCTGCTGGCCCGCGGCCACCTGCTGATCGAGGATCTGCCCGGCATGGGCAAGACCACCCTGGCCGAAGCCCTGGCCCGCAGCTTCGGGCTCGGCTTCAAGCGGGTGAGCTTCACCAGTGACCTGCTGCCGGCGGATCTCACGGGCCTGAACGTGTTCGACCCCGCCGCCGCCAGTTTCCGCTTCCAGCCCGGTCCCCTGTTCAGCCAGGTGCTGCTGGCCGACGAGATCAACCGGGCCAGCCCCCGCACCCAGAGCGCCCTGCTGGAGGCGATGGCCGCCGGCCGGGTGAGCGTGGACGGCACCAGCCATCCCCTGCCGCGGCCCTTTCTGGTGATCGCCACCCAGAACGGCCTCGACCAGGGGGGCACCTCGGCCCTGCCGGAATCCCAGCTCGACCGCTTCCTGATGCGCCTCAGCCTCGGCTACCCGCCTCGCCAGGCGGAGCGGGCCCTGCTGCAGGGGGAGGGCCTGCGGCCCGACGGCCTCAGCCGCGCCTTCGGCCCCGACGACCTGCTGGCGCTGCAGGAGCGCGCCGACCGGCAGCATTGCAGCCCCGCCCTGCTCGACTACGTGCTCGACCTGCTGGAGCGCAGCCGCCGCCAGCCCTCCCAGGCCCATCCCCTCTCGCCCCGGGCCGGCCTGGCGCTGCTGGCCGCCGCCCGCGCCTGGTCGCTGCTGGAGGGCCGCGACCATGTGATTCCGGACGACGTCCAGGCGGTGCTGGCGGCCGTCTGCGAACACCGCATGGACGGTGGCCAGCGCGGCGGCGGCGACGGGGAGCTGAGCCGGCGGCTCCAGGAAGGCGTCGATGGACTTCGGTAGGCCCCAGCAGGGCGAACGGGTGCGCCTGCGGATGCGCAACCTCTACATCCTGCCGACGCGCTTCGGCTGGCTCTGGCTGGCGGGCACGGTGCTGCTGCAGGTGGTGGGGGTGCAGATGCAGAGCAACGGCACGCTGCTGCTCAGCTTCCTGATGCTGAGCCTGTTCCTGCTGACCCTGCACCTCACCCACTTCAACCTGCAGGGGGTGGAGCTGGCCTGCGGCGCCCCGGCGCCGGGCTTCGCCGGCGAACCGGTCCCCTATCCGGTCCGGCTGCGCTGCCCGGGCCGCAGCGAGGGGGTGCGCCTGCGGCTGGCGGGGGAGGCGCCCGGGCCGGCCCTGTCCCTGGCGGCGGGGGAGCATGAACTGACCGTGGCCTGGACCCCGCCGGGCCGGGGCTGGCAGCGGCCCGGGCTGCTGCGGATCCAGACGACGGCCCCCCTGGGGCTGTTCTTCTGCTGGTCGCGCTGGCATCCGCCGACGGCCCAGCTGATCTACCCGGCCCGCCGGGCCGGACCGGTGCGGCTGCTGGCCGCCGGCACGGCACCGGTGGAGGGCGAGCCGGCCCTGGCCAGCCGCCAGGACGGCACCGACGACTGGCGCGACCTGGCCCCCCATCGCCCCCAGGACAGCCCCAGCCGGCTGGCCTGGAAGCTGCTGGCCCAGGGGCGGGGCGAGTATGCCAAGCGCTTCCTGGACCGCCCCGAAGCGGCCCCCCTGCTGGCCCCGGAACCCGGCGTGCCCCTGGAGACGGCCCTCGAACACCTCAGTGAGCGCATCTGGAGCTGGCACGGCCGGGGCCTCAGCTACGGCCTGGAGCTGAACGGCCAGACCATCGCGCCAGGCCGGGGGGTGGTTCACCGGGACCAGTGCCTGACAGCCCTGGCCTGCTGCCGATGAGCCGCGCCGCCGCCCCGCTGCAGTGGCTCACCATGGGGTTGCTGGCCCTGGGGCTGCTGGGCCTGTCGCCGGCCCTGTCCCTGAGCCTGCTGGCCTTCGGCCTGGCGGTGCTGACGGCCCTGAAGCTGCGCGAGGCCCGCAGCATCGAGGAACGGAGGGTGGTGGCCCTGCTGCAGCTGGTCTGCGCCGGCCTGCTGGCCGCCCTGCGCCCCGAACTGGCCCCGAGCCTGCTGCAGGGCCTGGCCATCCTGATGGCCCTGGCCGGGCTGCTGGCCCTGGAACTGGGGGCCGGTCCCGACTGGAAGGCGCTGCTGCGCCGCAGCCTGCAGGTGCTGCTGGCGGCCCTGCCCATCGCCCTGGTGCTGTTCCTGCTGCTGCCCCGCCTGATGCCCTTCACCACCTTCGGGGCGGGCCAGGGCATGGGGGCGATGACCGGCCTCAGCGACAGCATGGAGCCGGGCTCCATCGCCAGGCTCGCCGTCAGCCGCCAGGCCGCCGCCCGCGTCGCCTTCCCCCTCGGCGGCGAGCCCCCGCCCCTGGAGCAGCGCTACTGGCGGGTGCTGGTGCATGAACGCTTCGACGGCCGCAGCTGGCGCAGCGCCGCCCCCACGTTCCCCAGGCCGGCGGCCGGCCAGACCGCACCGCCGCCGCCCCCCGCCGCCCCGGGGGAGGGGATCCAGCTGTGGCTGATCGAGCCCAGCGGCCTGGCGGCGGTGCCCTGGAGCGGCAGCGGCCGGCCCCTATCCGCCGACCTGAACCTGCAGCGCAGCGGCGAACTGCTGAACCGGGCCCCGGGCAGCCAGCGGCGGGTCTACGCCCTGACCCGGACAGCGGAGCAGCCCGGCTGGCGCACCGCCCCCCCCGGTCCCGTCGACCTGCTGCTGCCGCTGGGGGAGAACCCGCGGCTGGAGGCCCTGGCCGCCGGCTGGCGGCGCCTCGGCAGTGACCAGGAACGGCTGGCCGCGGCCGCCGCCTGGTTCCGCAGCCAGCCCTTCCGCTACACCCTCGAACCCGGGGCCCTGCCTCGAGAGGCCCCCCTCGACCACTTCCTGTTCGAGAGCCGGCTGGGCTTCTGCGGCCACTACGCCAGCGCCTTCACCACCCTGATGCGGGCGGCAGGGGTGCCGGCGCGGGTGGTGAGCGGCTACCGCGGCGGCCAGTGGGTGCAGCCGGTGGGCGGCACCGGCTACGTGGACCTGCGCCAGGCCGACGCCCACGCCTGGAGTGAGGTGTGGCTGGCCGGAGAGGGCTGGCGGCGTGTCGATCCCACCGCCTGGGCGGCGGGGGATCCCCTGGCACGCTCCGCGGCCGCCGGCGCCGGCAGGCGTGCCGGCGGCGGCCCGCTGGACTGGGTCCAGCAGCAGTGGTGGGGGCTCGACATCGCCTGGGCCCGCTGGTGGCTGGGGTACGACGGCGAGCAGCAGCAGGCCCTGGTGGCCCGGCTGCTGGGCGAGCAGCGCCACCTGCTGGGGGTGGTGGTGCTGGTGGCGGTGGCCGTCAGCCTGGCCGCCGGCCTGGGGGGCCTGGGGTGGCTGGGCCGGCGCCACCGCGGCGATCCCCTGCGGCTGGAGCTGGAACGCACCCTGCGGGCCTTCGCCCGGCAGGGCATGGCACCGGCGGCGGGGGAAACCCTGGGCGGCTTCGCCCGGAGGCTGGCCGAGCGCTGGCCGTCCCTGGTCGATCCCCTGGAGGCCTTCGTGGCGACCTACCAGCAGCAGCGCTTCGCCAGCGCCCCCAGCCGGACAGGACAACGGCAGGCTCGGCGGCTGGGACGGGTGCTGCGCCGTTCCCTGCGGACCGGCAACCGGCGGGCGGGAGCGGTACAACGGGACCACCCCTGAACAGGCGACCATGACCAGTCCCCAAGGGTCCGTTCGCCACGCCTTGACCGGGCTGCTGTTCACCGGCCCGGCGCTTCTCGTGCTGCTGCTGGCCGGTCCTGGGCAGGCCGGCAGCGACGCCGACCTGATGCGGCTGCTGAGCCAGCGGGACTGCCCCCGCTGCAAGCTGCAGGATGCGGACCTGGTGCACGCCGACCTGCGCGACGCCGACCTGCGCAGCGCCAGGCTGCAGCGCGCCAACCTGGGCCAGGCCCGGCTGGATGGGGCCAACCTCCAGGGGGCCGACCTGCGCTTCACCAGCCTGCAGGGGGCGTCCCTGCGGGGTGCGGATCTGCGCGGGGCCAATCTGGAGGGCACCGACCTGCGCCAGAGCGACCTCAGCGGCGCCCAGATCGACCCCGGCGGACTGGCCCGCAGCCACTGGCAGGACGCCCGGGGCGTGGCCCCCACGGTGCTGAGCTACCCGGAACTCCACAACGCCGGGGTCACCGCCGCCCTGGAAGGGCGCCATCCCCAGGCGGAGCAGCTGTTCTCCGAGGCGATCCGGCTGCAGCCGGACGCGGCGATCAGCTGGGTGGCCCGGGGCCTGAGCCGCACCGAGCAGGGCAAGACCGAGCTGGCCGCCGCCGACCTGAACTACGCCGCCGTCCTCTACGGCCAGGCCGGCGAGGAGGCCCAGGCGAAACAACTCACCGAGGTGGCCACCGCCCTGCTCAAACCCGGCAAGAAGACCAACCAGGGCAGCGGCATGGGCGGCCAGATGCTCTCCGGCGCCGCCTCCTTCGCCTCGGCCGTGGCCCCTCTGGCGATGAAGTTTCTCCTGCCCCTGGCCTTCTGAATCAGGGCTTCTGATTCAGGGGACGTCCCGGATCAGGGGGTCATCGAAGGTTGGGGCTCGCCGCCCAGGAAGGCCCGGGAGGCCGGGGTGGAGGGCTGATAGCCGTAGCCGTAGGTGCCGCCCTCGGTGTCATTGATGATGCGCGGCGTCACCATGATCACCAGCTCCCGCTTTTCGCGATTGTTGGACGAGGCCCGGAAGAACTGGCCGATAATGGGAATATCCCCCAGAATCGGCCATTTCGACACCAGAGCCCGGTCGAAATCGGAGATGACGCCAGTGAGGATCAGGGTCTGGCCATCGCGGACGCGGACGACGCCCGTATCCAGGCGACGGACCCGCAGGATGCTGATGGGGGGGCATTGGTTACCGGCGCTGACCTCGCGTTCCACTGCCGAGATACTGGGGGAGAGCGAAAACGTAACGAAGCCGTTGTCGTCAATTTTCTGGACGCGAGCTCCCAGCACGAGACCGGCCGTGGAGAGTTCGCTGATGGTGCAGCTCACAGTGGCCGATGTGCCGGTCACATTAGAGGTGACGTTGGTGGGCACGTTGATGCCCACCCGCACGACACCTTCATTTCCCCGCTTTCGCCCGATCGGGGCGTCGATGTTGTCGAAGGAGGAGGAGAAAAGGCTGGAGCCGGCCGTGTCCCCGCCGCCGCCAGCAGCGCCTCCAGCAGAATCGTCACGCAGGATTGAGGGGTCCTCCTGAAGGATCAGGGTCGGACTGGCCAAGACTTTAGAATTGTCGGCGAGGATGCGCGCTTGGAAAAAATCAAAAAAATTGTTGTTTGGATATAGAGGTTGGCCAGTCGCCCCGACGGCCGCGCCTGGGTTCGTCTGTCCGACAAATCCTGCCAGGGGCTGTCCGGGAAGCAACGGCGCATCCAGACCTCTCTGAACGGAAGCACCGCCGAGAACGCCGCCGAAGTTCGCTGCCAGGGTGCCGTTGTCGTTGACGATGAAATTGTTGCCCCAGCGGAAGGCGAAGCTGTTGTAGAGCTCGGTGTCGTTCTGGAGGTTCACGTCCAGGATCTTCACCGACAGGGCCACTTGGCGCTGGCGCAGATCGAGCTGCCTCAGGTACTGCTCGGCGATGGCCACCAGCCGCGGGGCGCCCACCAGGGTGATGGTGCCCAGCCGGGTGTCGGTGGTGGCCCGCAGGCCGATCAGGGGGCCGTTCGTGGCCCCGAAGGATTCCACCGTGGTGGTGGTGCTGGCGGTGGTGGTGGAGGCCGTGGGGCTGCCGGCGGGGGCGGCCGTGGCGGCGACCCCCTCGGACACCGCCGTGGTGATCGTGTTGGTCTTGGTGACCTGGGCACCGAGGTTGGCCAGGTAATCGGCCGCCGAGTTGGCCGGCACCTGGTTCAGCCGGTAGACCTTGGAGAGCTGGGCACCGAAGCTCTTGGCCAGCACGTTGGGGCCGGCAAAGATCGTGTTGCCGTCGCGCTTGCCCTGCAGCCCCGCCGCCAGGAGCGCCGAGTTGATCGCCCGGCCGTAGTTCTCCCGGCGGAAGGAGATGGAGATGGGCCGCATGTCTGGGGACGTGCCCGTGGCCGTCGGGGCCGGGGTGGAGCCCGCCGCAGGGGTATCGCCGACATAGACGAATCCATAGCCCCCCAGCTGGCTGAGGGCCATGAGCACGTCCTTCGCCGGGGCGTTGCGGAGGGTCATGGTGACCGGCGGCCCACTGACATTCACGTAGCTGGGGTTGCTGATGGTCATGGTGCCCACGGCCATGTCCCCCAGCGGCGGAGCCACCGCCCGTGGCTGCAGGGGCGGCACGAAGCCGGGCTGGGGGACCCGCCCCGGGGTGGTGACGTTGGGGGTGAGGGTCTGGAGGGTGGGCTGCGCCGGAGCGTTGAAGGTGAGGATCAGGCTGCGGCCGTCGCCGCTCACCACGGGCCGGCCCACCGGGAATCCGGGGGTGGGGGAGACCTTCAGATCGAAGACGTTGCCCGAACCCTCGAAGCTGATGCTCTGCAGCCCTGCCTCGGGCAGGGAGAGCCGCACCGGGCCGCGGCGCAGGGTCATCGGCTGGGCGGTCTGCAGGCGGCCCAGCCAGACGGCTCCCTGGGTGGTCTGCTGAAGCATCGGTGATGGGCCGGTGCCCTCAATCACCACCTCGACGGAGTCCGGGAGGCGACGCAGCTTGATGTCGAGACTGCCAGTGGCCTGGGCGATCTCAGACAGCCGGACGCCGGAAGAGCCCCCGGCAGGGGATGGAACAACCGCCGCGACTGCAGTGGACACACCCGTTGCCTGGAGGGCCACCACACCAAGAGACGCAGAAAAAACGTGCCGCCACTGACGTTTTGCCACGTTCCGCTGATCTCCGAATCGCTCGAATGGTATCGGCGATGGGGCGAAACGGCCAGTTGCCTTATCCCGTTGGATGGGCATGGTCAGTTGGAAGGGGCAGGGGGAGCGGGGGTCGGCGCTGGCGCAGGGGCGGGCGCCGGTGCAGGGGCCGGCGCCGCCGCCGGGGCCGGAGCTGTCGCCCCCGGGGCCGCCGCGGCAGGGGCTGCGGCCGGAGCCGGGGTGCGGCTGTACAGACCCAGCGTGAGCTTCATCAGCACCGGCGGGCTCGAGACCACGTTGGGCCGGTTTCGCTCGGAGGGCTCGGTTTCGGGGATGGTGAGACTGAGATCGCTCTGGACCACCAGCACGTTGAGGGCCTCCAGCCGTCGCAGGAAGAACAGCAGGGACGGGAACGACCCCTTGGCCGACACCAGCAGGGTGCGCAGGGTGAGCCCCTGAAGAGCCAGGGGGTCGGCAGGGGCCGCAGCCGGAGCAGGGGCTCCTCCCGCGGGGGGTGGGGCCGCGGCGGGGGGAGCGGGGGCGGCCCCAGGGGGCGTGGCGGCGGCGGGGGCTGCGGCCTGGGTGGGCTCGAACAGGGTCAGCTCGACGCCCGAAGCGGCGGCCTCGCGGTCGAGCATGGCCAGGAAGGTGGACAGGTCGCCGTTGCCCGTGATCAGCCGCTCGATCTTGGCCTTGCTGGCCATGGCGGCTTCGGTGCTTTCCTGGGTGGTCACCAGCTGGGCACGCATCAGTGTGACCTGGTCCCGCAGCTGCTCCAGTTCCTGGAGGCGCTGGCTGTCCCGCTGCAGGCCGGCCCAGAGGGGCACCAGGCCCGCCAGGATCAGGAGCAGCCCGAGTCCACCCAGCACGCCCGCCGGCAGCAGCAGCCAGATCAGGCGCAGGCTGGCGACTGGGAGACGCTTGGAGCCCTGCTGAAGGTTGGTCATGGGATGAGGCCCTCCGCCTGGAGAAGTTGCAGCCGACGCACCATGCCCTCCGATCCCAGCTGGCGCATGACGCTCAGCTGGCGGGCGGGGGGCAGGGTGGCGAACGGCCCCGACAGTTCGAAGCGGACCGTCGCGGGGGCGGGCGCCGGGGTGGCGGTCCCGGCCTGCCCGGCCGGTGCATCGCCGGGCGGCACCCGTTCCAGCTTCACCAGCGCCACTCCCTTGGGGTTCAGCAGCGGGGAGCGGGACAGCTCCAGCTGCAGGGCATTGATGCGGGCGAAAGCCAGGGGATCGAGGGCCTGTCCCTTGAGCACGAGGTTCGTGCCTTCCGCCTCGGCGCTCTGGATCTGGATGCCTTCGGGGGTGCGCAGCTGCAGGTCGGCCAGGAGGGCCGAGGAGGTGCGCAGGGTGGTGAGCCCCTCGGTGAGGCTGCGGTTGGTGGCCGCGAGCTGGTCGAGCCTGGCCCGGCTGGCGGCCATCTCCGCCTGCATCTGGGTGGCCTCGGCCTCGAACCGGGTCAGCTGGGCGGTCTGCATCCGGACGTACTGGAAGCGGAGGAACACCAGGGCGGTGGCCAGGACGGACCCGCCCAGGACGATCGCCCCGATCAGAGCACCACGCAGCAGCAGGGGGCGCCGGTCCTGCAGGGCCGAGACCATGCTCTCCTGGCCGAGTTCCTTGCGCCTCTCCCGAAGCAGATCGAGGATCGGTGGGCTCATCGGACCGACTCCACCATCGCCAGCCCCTGGAGCACCAGGGAACCGAAGGGCTCAGGGGTGAGGATCTCGGCCCGCACGCCCAGGGCGTCCTGCAGGCGGTCCTGGCTGGGGAGGGGTGCGCTGAGCAACAGCCGGAGCCGACGGATGGAGGGATCCCGGCGACGGTAGAAGGTCACGCAGCGATTCACCTCCCGGATGAGGGACGCTTCGTCCTGGGGCAGGGACCAGTCGAAGACCGGTTCCGTCCCGCGCAGCAGCAGCAGCTGGCCGCCGGCCGGCAGCGGATGCAGCAGCACGGTCAGTTCATCCTCGGGAGCCGCTTCCAGCACGGAGGTGACCGCCGCCAGCCGGCATGACTGGGCCGGGGCCAGCCGCTCCAGCTGCACGCCGGCCAGGTTGAAGACATCGATCCAGTCGTCCACCAGCTTTCTGGGGGCCACGGCCATCAGCAGCCGGGGGGTGGATCCGGCCAGGGGCCGCAGATCGATCGTGGCCTCCGCCAGGGGAACCGCCAGATTCAGGGGGGGGTCGATGGTGCGCAGGGCCGCGATGGGATCGTCGGGGATGGCCTCGAAGGGCCAGTCGAGAACCCGCCATTGCGCCGCCCCCTCGGGAAGGGAGGCCAGGACGACCGCATCGAGCAGGCCGTCACGCACCAGAAGATCGCCGATCAGATCACCGAGGGGCTCCTTCTCCAGGGGCTGGCCATCCAGACAGGTGAGGGGCGGCAGGGGCAGATCGATGCTCACGGCCTCCGGCCCCGATCCCCTCAGCACCTGCCCCTTCAGGGAGTCGTCCTGAAGCTCCAGCAGCAACTGACGCGGGAAGAGCTGGGCGCGGACGGGCCTCAGACGATCTTCGAGATCATCCTTCAAGCCGATCAGGCCAGAAAAAACCAAGGCTCCGATCCGATGCCAGCGAAAGTTACCGAATCACGGGCGCCAAGGCATCCCCGAACCTACAACTTCCGAAAGCGTCCGGCATCCGTGGGCGTCCAGCTGCCGCGACAATCCCTCCAGAATGGACGGAACAAGTACGGGGCCTTCATAAATCCAACCGGTGTAGATCTGGATCAGGGAGGCGCCCGCGCTGATCCGCTCCCAGGCGGCCTCGGCCGAATCGATGCCCCCCACACCGATCAGGGGCAGGGCCGGACCGGCGGTCGCCCGCAGCCGCCGCAGCACCTCGACCGCGCGCCGGCGCAGGGGGCGGCCGCTCAGCCCTCCGGTCTCCTCGGCCAGGGTGCGGCCCGTGGCCACCAGCCGGCGACCGTCCAGCCCGAGCCGGTGGACCGAAGTGTTCACAGCGATCACACCGGCCAGCCCCTCCTCGTAGGCCAGCCGGGCGATGGTGTCGATGGCATCGTCCTCCAGGTCGGGGGCGATCTTGACCAGCAGGGGCGGGCAGGCGGGCAGGCGCCGCAGCCGCTCCACCAGGCGCCGCAGCTGGGCCTCCTCCTGCAGGTCCCGCAGCCCCGGGGTGTTGGGGGAGCTGACGTTGACCACGGCGTAGTCGGCCAGGGGGGCCAGAAGCTCCAGGGAGGCCGCGTAATCGTCCGGGGCCATCTCCAGCGACACGGCCTTCGATTTGCCCAGGTTGATGCCGAGCACCGCGGGCCGTTGCCCGGGGGGTGGCAGGTGCTGCCGTTCCAGGGTCCGACGCACGCCCCGGGCCCCGTCGTTGTTGAACCCCATGCGGTTGAGGGCCGCCCGTTCCTCGGCCAGCCGGAACAGCCGCGGCCGCGGGTTGCCCTGCTGGGGCTGCCAGGTGATGGTGCCCAGCTCGGCGAAGCCGAAGCCGAAGCGGTGCCAGATGGCGGCCGCCACCCCGTTCTTGTCGAAGCCCGCCGCCAGCCCCACGGGATTGGCGAAGCGACAGCCGAACAGGGTCTGCTCCAGCCGGGGGTCCCGGCGCTGCAGCTCCGCCCCGAGGCCCTCCAGGCTGCCGCTCACCAGGGGCCAGTGGCGGCGCAGGGACGCCTGCCCCAGGGCCAGGAGGGTCATCCGGCTCAGCTGCTCGGCATCGGCGCCGTCGTCACGGCGCAGCAGGGGCCCGACGAACCGGGCATAGAGGGCGCCGGTCCCCACCTGGCCGCCGCTGGTCGTTGGCTCCTGCGGCATCCCTGTCTCCTCACTGCGGCCTGTCCAATCCTCCCGCGCCGCGCTCCAGGCGCCAGCACCCGTTGCCCAGGGGTCTGACGAGCCAGTCGCGCCAGAGCCATGGCTCCACCTTCCCTTCGAGACGGGCCGTGGGCACCTCCAGCAGCCTGGCGAGCTCGACGGTCCGCAGGCTGTAGCCGCCCGCCGCCAGCCGGTCGGCCAGCTCCAGCCGGGAGAGCAGCTGCTGGAGCGACGGCGGGGCCGGCTCGGAAGGGTCGGCCAGCGCCGGGGAGCCGGCCGCGGGGGCTTCGGTCTCCGGATCGGCGGCGGCAGGGGCTCCCGACGCCGGTGACCGGCCGGGCCGGGCTTCGGTCGCCAGGGCCGGGGACTGGCCGCGGGAGAAGGCGACCGCGATCGCATCGCAGCGGTCGTTGTCCGGATCGCCGCTGTGGCCGCGCACGTGGCGCAGGGCCAGACCCGGCAGCCGGGCGGCATCCAGCCGCTCCCAGAGATCACGGTTGAGCACGGCCCCGCCGGAAGCGGTGCGCCATCCCTTGCGCTTCCAGCCGGCCATCCACTTCTCGAAGCCGTCGATCAGATAGCGGCTGTCGGTGCGAAGCACCAGGTCCGGGTGGCGCGGCAGCTCCCGCAGGGCCTCCAGCACCGCCAGGGCGGCGGTCAGCTCCATGCGGTTGTTGGTGGTGGCCCCATCCGCCCCCCCCAGCTCCCGACGGGAGCCGTCCTCGAAGCGCAGCAGGGCGCCCCAGCCACCCGGGCCGGGGTTGCCGCTGCAGGCCCCGTCACAGGCGGCAGCCACTACCCGCACCGGTCGATCACCCATGGAGACGTCTTGACAGCATCGCTTGAATGGGTCCCTCTCTCCCGGAGAACGCCCGGGCCCTGGAGGTGTTCCCATGCAGCGAACCTACCTGGCCCTGGCGGGCCTGGCCCTGGCCGGAGCCGGCCTGCCGATGGTCCAGCCCCGGCTGGCCATGGCCGCCGGTCTCTTCCAGAGCGCCGACGTCGACGCCGATCGCTTCGCGGTGCTGGCGCGCCCGGTGGGCGACAACGACTGGACGCTCCTGGTGCTGGAGCAGCTGACACCCCAGCCCGCCTGCTGGCAGGCCCGGCCGGATGGCCTGGTGGATCCGACCCTCAACCGGTTCGACTACACCGGCATCTGCAACCGCTACCTCGACAGCAACGGCTATTCCCTGCGGGTCGCCGAGCAGGACCTGGGCACCGCCTACCGGCTGCGGGTGCAGCAGGTGGGATCCCGCCTGGAGCTCCAGGCCATTTCCCCGGGCACCTCGGCCATCCTGGTGGTGGGCAGGGCCGACATTCCCCTGCGGGACCGTGACGGCTTCGTGGCCCTCAGGCTCGAGCAGGGCTGGGATCTGAAGCGGCGCACCTACGGGGAGCGGGCCCTGAGCCACCTCTACTTCGCCAGCGCCACCCCCTTGGAGCAGCTGATCGCCAGCGCCGGCGGCTCCCCCACCTGGCGCCGGCCCCTCGGCCCCGGCCGGGCCCAGCCGCCGGCCCTCAGCCCCATCGAACCGGGCGCGGGCCAGGGGGAGGACAGCATGGCGATGGGCAGCTCCGGGCGGGCCGTCGCCCTCCAGGTGATTCCCTACAGCGGCGGCAGCAGCGGCAGCGGCAATGGTGGCGAGGGGCTCTGAGCCGGGGCGGGCCGGGGCTGTGGCCAGTTGAATCTCCGGTCCCCCCTGCCGCCATCCCCCTTTCCGGCCCCTTAATCTGACTTCGTGAGGAGTGAAGGACGCTCTTCCAGGGTCGAAACGAGGACAGACTCCCGGAATCGTTCCATCTCCAGAGCCCTGCCTTCGGCGGGGCTTTTTTTTATGCACAAGCCATCAAAAAGCCGGCCCCGAAGGACCGGCTGAAAACGAAGCGGGGCTGCCGGACCCGGAGGCCCGGCAACGGCGGGTCACTTGATGGAGACCTTGCCACCCACTTCTTCGATGCTCTTCTTGAGAGCTTCGGCATCGGCCTTGGAGATGCCCTCCTTGACGGCCTTGGGAGCGGCTTCGACCAGGGCCTTGGCTTCGCCCAGCCCGAGGCCGGTGGCCTCGCGGACGGCCTTGAGCACCTTGATCTTGGCGGCCGCATCGAAGCCATCGAGGATGACGTCGAATTCGGTCTGCTCCTCGACGGCCTCAGCGGCGGCACCGGGGGCGGCGGCGGCCACAACGACGCCGGCGGAAGCGGCGGCGGACACGCCGAAGGCCTCTTCGATCTGCTTGACGAGCTCGGAAGCCTCAAGCAGGGAGAGGGTTTTCAGTTGTTCGAGAATCTGGTCGGTGGTAGCGGACATGGGGGGGAATCAGCAACAGAACGGGAGGATCGGTGGAGCCCAGGGGTTCGCGGGTGCGAACTCAACCTTCGCCGGATTCGGCGTGCTGCTTGAGCGCCCTGGCGAGACCGGACGGAACCTCGTTGATGCCCACAGCCAGCTTGGTGGCCAGGCCATTGATCGCACCGGCGATCTGGGCCATGAGCACCTCCTTGGAGGGCAGATCCCCGATGGCCTTGATGTCGTCTGGGGAAAGGAGCTTGCCTTCGAAAAGGCCGCCCTTCACTTCCGACTTCTTGCTGTCCTTCTGGAAGGACTGCAGGGCCTTCACCGCACCGCCGACATCGCCCTTGACCAGGACGAAGGCATTGGTGCCGGTGAGCAGGGAATCGAGATCCGACCAGGCGCTGTCACCATCGATGGCACGGCGCATCAAGGTGTTTTTGGTCACCTTGCACACACCGTTGCTGGCCTGCAGACGGGTCCGCAGATCAGTCATCTCCTTGATGGTCAGGCCCTTGTAATCAAGGACCAGCGCCATTTCGGCCTCACCGAGGAGCCCCTTGAGCTCTTCGACGATCTGTTGCTTGTTCTCCAGCGTGCGGCCCATAGGAGGTGGATCGGATCGGGGGAACAAGCAGGGAACGCGGTCCTGACGGGCTCCCCTGGCGGGGGGCTTCGAGGCCGCTCATCGCTCCGCTCCGATCTGATGGACTCCGTTGGAGACCCCAGCCCAGGCAAAAACCAATCGCGTGAACCTCGGCAGGGCTTACGGCAGGGGACAACCGACCGAAATCGGTGGCCCTGACGACCTGCTGTCTTGGGTGGGGCGCGTGCCCTTCTGGACGAATCCAGCTCTTGAACCTACATCACGGCAGACCCAGCTCCCGCAGCCGGGCCGCCCAGCGGCCGTACCCGGCGGCATTGAGGTGGACACCATCGACCGTGTAGGCACGCCTGAGACCCTCGCCGTCCGCCATCACCGGGGTGAGGTCGACGAAGTCACGGGGAGGCGTCTGGCTGGCGAGCAGGGCGTTGAGCTCGGCCACCCGGCGGACCCCGTCGGCACCACAGCGGAAGCGGGCACAGGGAATCGTGGACTGGATGATCACCCGGGCCCCCGTGCCGATCTGGAGACCGGTGCGCAGCCACTGGATCCGGGCGGCGACCCGGCCGGGGTCGTAGCCCCAGACGATGTCGTTGATGCCCACCATCACCAGGTAGGTGCCGGCCCCGGTGCGGCGGATCTGCGGCAGGCGGGCCATCAGCTGGAAGCTGGTGTCACCGCTCACGCCCTGGTTGAACACCACCCGATCGGGGAAGGCCACCTGCCAGTCGCCCTGGGCCGTGAGTGAGTCGCCGACGAAGGTGACCGGAGCATCAGGGCGCGGAGGCTGGGCTGGCTCCACCGCCATTGACGTGGACGGGGGCCTGGAGAACAGGCCCCACCCCAGCGCCAGCAGGCCGAGCGGCAGGGCCACCCAGCCGCCGATCCGCAGCCATGGGGAGGCAGGCACCGCGGACGCTCAGCTCTCCTGCTTGATGTCCTGGAGAGCGGCGAAGTCGACCTGCACCGAGGGACCCATGGTGGAGGTGACGTAGAGGCTCCTCCAGTAGCGGCCCTTGGCACCGCTGGGCTTGTTGCGGTCGATGGTTTCCTGCAGGGCCTTGAGGTTCTCCAGCAGCTTGGCGGTGTCGAAGCTGGCCTTGCCGAAACGCACGTGGACGATGCCGGCCCGGTCGGCCCGGAACTCCAGCTTGCCGGCCTTGAACTCGCTGATGGCGCCACCCAGATCGGTGGTGACGGTGCCGGCCTTGGGGTTCGGCATCAGGCCGCGGGGACCGAGCACCCGGCCGAGCTTGGCCACCTTCGGCATCATGTCGGGGGTGGCGATCAGCAGATCGAAGTCGATGGCGCCACCGGCGATCTGGTCGACCAGCTCATCGTCGCCGGCCAGGTCGGCACCGGCGGCCTTGGCTTCGGCCACCTTCTCGCCCCGGGCAATCACGGCGATGCGGATGGTCTGGCCGGTGCCGTGGGGCAGGGCCACGGTGGTGCGCAGCTGCTGGTCGGTGTACTTGGGGTCGATGCCCAGGCGCACATGGGCTTCGATGGTTTCGTCGAACTTGGCGGTGGCGTTGTCCTTGACCAGCGCGAGGGCTTCGAGCGGTTCGTAGGCGCGGTCCTCCACCTTGGCGGCGAGGGCGGTGAAGCGTTTGGAGACTTTTGTCATGGCGGTAAGGGGTGCGGACGACCGTGATCGGTCTCCCCCAGAAAGGTGATGGAGCGGTGAGATGAAGGGTGTGGAACGACGACCGGTGACGGTCAGTCCTTGACGGCGACGCCCATGTTGCGGGCGGTGCCTTCGATGATGCGCATGGCCGACTCGACGCTGGTGCAGTTGAGGTCGGGCAGCTTGGTCTTGGCGATCTCCTCGAGCTGGGCGCGGCTGATGGCACCCACCGCTCCCTTGGCGGACGTGGCGGCACCCTTCTCGATGCCGGCCGCCTTGGAGATCAGCACCGAGGCGGGCGGGGTCTTGGTGATGAAGGTGAAGCTGCGGTCTTCAAAGACCGAGATCTCCACCGGGATCACATACCCGGCCTTCTCCTGGGTGCGGGCGTTGTACTCCTTGCAGAACGCCATGATGTTGACCCCGTGCTGACCGAGGGCAGGGCCCACCGGTGGTGCGGGGTTCGCTTTGCCGGCCTGGAGGGCCAGCTTGATCACAGCTACGACTTTCTTGGCCATCGGCTGGGCTAGGGGGCGAAACTCCCTTGCGGGAGTGCGGGACGAAACTCCCTTGCGGGAGGTTGCGGATCGCCGGGGCGGGGGCCGGCCCGGCGGGATGGCGGCCCTCGAGGGGGCCACCCGGGGCCGCCCTCCGCAGGGAGGCGGCCGCCGCTCGATCAGCTCTGTTTGCTGATCTGGGAGAACTCGAGCTCGACCGGGGTTTCCCTGCCGAAGATCGACAGGAGGGCCTTCAGCTTGCTGCGTTCGCCGGAGACCTCGATCACCTCGCCCTGGAAGTCCTTGAACGGACCGGCGGTGACAAGGATCTGATCCCCCTCGGTGAGGTCGACCTTGAGGACGGGCTTCTTCTCGGCGGCACGCTTGAAGATGCGGTCGACCTCCTGGCGGCTGAGGGGCCGGGGCCGGATGTGGCCGCGGGCCTTGCCGGTGGCACGACGCTCCTCCTGGCCCACGAAGTTGATGACGTTGGGGGTGCTGCGCACCGCCATCATCGTGTCCTCATCGAGCACCATGCGCACCAGCACGTAGCCGGGGAACACCTTCTCCTCGATCGACTGGCGGCTGCCGTCCTTCTTGAGCTTCACACCGGGGGTCTGGGGGATCTCGATCTCAAGGATCCGGTTGCTCACCCCCAGGGTGACGGCCCGCTGCTCCAGGGTGGCCTTGACCTTCTTCTCGCAGCTGGAGGCCACCTGGACCGCGAACCAGCGGGCCACCTGGGGCTTGGCGGCTTCAGCGGCTTCGGCCCCGCCCTCGGCGGCGAGGTCGAGGACCTCCCCAGCGGGATCCGTACCCTCGGCGGGGAGCTCCAGCACCTCGGGGGCGTCCGGTTCGATCTCAGGCACGGCAGGCGGGGGAAGGGTCATCAACGGAAGATCTGGGTTGATCCCCAGTGGTAGAAGCGGTCGATCGCGGCGATCGCCGCGGCCGAAAGGCTCACCATCAGGATCACCGCCACCGACTCGCTGAACAGCTGCTGACGGCTCGGCCAGACGACCTTGCGCAGCTCCGCGAGCGTGACCGCCACGAAGCCGGTGGGCTCCTTCTCCTCGGAGGGGAAGCCATCCGGACCGTCGTCGGGCGCGGACGTGCCGTTCCCGCGGGCCAGGGGCCCGTCGGGACTGCTCGTGGTGGTGGTGGCAGGGGGGATGGGGTCCACGGTGTGGATTCCGATGGCTGCCCTGGTGTCGGCAGACATCGACAAACGATCACCCTACCGGACGTCCCTCCCGGGTGTCCGCCAGGGGAACGAAGCGGAAGCCCGTCTCCCCGGGAGCGGCGAGCTCCAGCCGCACCCCCCGGGCCGCCGTGAAGTGATCCTCCAGCAGCTCGGTGGCCAGGGGGTTCTCGATGCGGCGCCGCAGCACCCGGCGCAGGGGCCGGGCCCCGTACTCCGGCTCGTAACCCTGGGCGGCCAGGGCCGCCACGACGGCCTCGTCGACCTCCAGCTCCAGATGCTGCTCCCGCAGCAGCAGGGCCAGCTCCGCCAGCTGCAGCCGCACGATCCGCTCCAGATCGGCACGGGCGAGGGGACGGAACCGGATCACCTCATCGATGCGGTTGAGGAACTCCGGCCGGAACTGGCGCGACAGGGCCTCCTCCACCGCCCGATCGAGGCTGCGGTCGCGGGCCTGCTCCCCCTCCTCGGGGCCGGGATCCCCCGGCTCACCGGCAGCAGGGGCGGAGCGGGCCCGCTCGAGGATGGCGCGGCTGGCCAGGTTGCTGGTCATGATCACCACGGTGTGGCGGAAATCCACCGTGCGGCCCTGGGAATCGGTGAGGCGGCCGTCGTCGAGCACCTGCAGCAGCAGGTTGAAGACATCGGGGTGGGCCTTCTCCACCTCGTCGAGCAGCAGCACCGCATAGGGGCGGCGGCGCACGGCCTCGGTGAGCTGGCCGCCCTCCTCGTAGCCCACGTAGCCGGGGGGAGCCCCCACCAGGCGGGCGACGGCGTTGCGCTCCATGAATTCGCTCATGTCGAGCCGCACCAGGGCCTCCTCCTCATCGAAGAGGGCCGCCGCCAGGGCCTTGGCCAGTTCCGTCTTGCCCACCCCCGTGGGCCCCAGGAACAGGAACGACCCCACCGGCCGGGTGGGGGCCTGCATGCCGGCGCGGGAGCGGCGGATCGAGGCCGCCACCGCCGCCACCGCCTCGGGCTGGCCGATCACCCGCTCACCGAGCCGCTGCTCCAGCTCCAGCAGCTTCTGGCGTTCGCCGGCCAGCAGCCGCTGGATGGGGATGCCGGTCGAACGGGCCACCACATCGGCGATGTCCCCCTCCTCCACCTGCTCCCGCAGCATCGGATCGCTCTGCAGTTCCGCCTCCAGGGCCGCCCGGCGCTGCTGCACCCCGTGCAGCTGGTCGTACTGCAGCCGGGCCGCCTCCTCCAGGTCCCCGTCCCGCTCGGCCTCGGCGATGGCGTGGCGCAGGTCCTCGTCCTGCTGCAGCAGCTCGCGCAGCTCCGCCAGGCGCTCCCGCTCCCCCGCCCAGCGCCGCTGCAGGCGGTCGAGCTGCTCATGGGCGAGGCGCCGCTGCTCCTGCAGCTGCACCCGCTCCTCCAGGGGCGCCGCCTCGGCGGCCAGCAGCGCCAGTTCCACCCGCCGCAGTTCCGCCTCGGCCGCCTCCACCACCTGGGGCTTGGAGGTGGCCTCCATGCGCAGGTTGGCGGCGGCCTCATCGATCAGGTCGATGGCCGAATCCGGCAGGCAGCGGTCGCTGATGTAGCGGGAGGCCAGCCGGGACGCCGCCACCAGGGCCCCGTCGGTGATGGTGACGCCATGGTGGAGCTCGTAGCGCTCCTTCAGCCCCCGCAGGATCTCAAGGCAGGTGGGGCCATCGGGCTCGCGGATCACCACCTGCTGGAAGCGGCGCTCCAGGGCCGGATCCTTCTCGATGCTGCGCCGGTAGTCCTCGGGGGTGGTGGCGCCGATGCAGCGCAGGTCGCCGCGGGCCAGCACCGGCTTGAGGATGCTGGCCGCATCGGCGCCGGAGCGGTCGCTGCCCACCACCGTGTGCAGCTCGTCGATGAACAGCACCACCCCGCCGGCCCGACCGCCTTCCCCGTCCTCGCCGCGCACCCCGTCGTTGTCGCGGACCTCGGCCAGCACGCTGCGCAGGCGCTCCTCGAACTGGCCGCGGAACTTGGCCCCGGCGATCAGGGCCCCCAGGTCGAGGGCCACCAGCCGCAGGCCCCGCAGGGCATCGGGCACCTCACCGGCCACGATCCGCTGGGCCAGGGATTCGGCCACGGCCGTCTTGCCGACACCGGGCTCACCGATCAGCACCGGGTTGTTCTTGCTGCGCCGGGAAAGCACCTGGATCAGCCGGCGGATCTCGGTGTCGCGCCCCACCACCGGATCGAGCTGGCCGGCCCGGGCGGCGGCGGTGAGGTCGCGGCCATAGCGCTCGAGGGCGCCGGGTTCAGGCTCCCCCTCCCGCTGCAGGGTCATGGCGGGCTCGGGCGCCGCCGGCGGCCGCGGGGGGGCGATGGGGGCGGGCGCCGTGGCCGCCCGCGAGGGGGCCGGCGCTGGCGCCGTGGCCGGAGGGGCCGGCGCCAGCGACGGGGCGGGGGCAGCGGCGGTCACGGTGGCCCCGGTGGAAGCGGCCTCGGCCGCAGCCGGCAGGGGGCGCCACTGGCGCAGCAGCAGGTCCTCGCTCAGCCCCTCCTCCACCAGCAGGGACGCCCCGATCCGGGGTTCCACCAGCAGGGCCAGCAGCAGGTGGGGCACATCCAGCAGACGGGAACCCCAGGCGGCCCGGCGCCGATCGGCCTCCTCCAGCAGGTCCTCGAGGGCATCGCCGATGTAGAGGGTGCCGCCGCCGCCGTCCGGCTGCTCGGCGCAGAAGGTCTCGAGCCGGTCCAGCAGCCGGTCCTCGTCGAGGGGCAGGGGGTCCACCCAGCTGGCGAAGCGCCGGTTCAGCAGCAGGGTGAGCAGCAGGTGTTCCACGTCCATGGCGCCATGGCGCCAGCGGCGGGCCTGGTCCTGGGAGGCGATCAGCAGATCCCAGGCGGCGTCGCTGAAGCGGTCGGGGTCGCCGGTGAGGCTGGCCGCAGCGCCCCCCGCGCCCCGGTCGTCACGCATGCGGGAATCAGTGCGCATCGGACCGTGAGGACGTCTGGATCAGTTCCACCTTGTAGCCATCCGGGTCCTCCACGAAGGCGAGCACGGTGGTGCCGTGCTGCTTCGGACCGGGCGGACGCACCACCCGCCCGCCCTTGGCGGCGATCGCCGCGCAGGTGGCATGGATGTCGTCGACACCGATGGCCAGGTGGCCGAACCCCGTGCCGATCTCGTAGGCGTCGGTGTCCCAGTTGTGGGTGAGCTCCAGCACGGTGGTGTCCGCCTCGTCGCCGTAGCCGACGAAGGCCAGGGTGTAGGCGCCGCCGGGGTAGTCCTTGCGGCGCAGCAGCTTCATGCCCAGCACCTCGGTGTAGAAGCGCAGGGAGCGCTCCAGATCGCCCACCCGGAGCATGGTGTGGAGGAGTCGCATCGGCGGTGCACCAGCTCGGGCCATTCTGACCAGGGTGGCGCAGGGAACACAGGCGAGGGCGGAGGACGACCCATAGGATTCGCCCACCAGCACACCGCCTGTGTACGACTCCCTCGACCTCGTCATCGACTCCATCGTTGCCCGCGAAGTGCTCGACTCCCGCGGCACCCCCACGGTGGAGGCGGAGGTGTATCTGGAGGGGGGCGCCAGCGGCCGCGCCATCGTGCCCAGCGGCGCCAGCACCGGCGCCCATGAGGCCCATGAGCTGCGGGACGGCGAGAAGGCCTACTTCGGCAAGGGCGTCAGCAAGGCGGTGGAGAACATCGAGGAGCGCATCGCCCCGGCCCTGTGCGGCCTGAGCGCCCTCGACCAGGGCGCCGTCGACGCGGCCATGAACGAACTCGACGGCAGCGACAACAAATCCGCCCTCGGCGCCAACGCGATCCTGGCGGTGAGCCTGGCCACGGCCCACGCCGCCGCCAAGGCCCTGGGCCTGCCGCTCTACCGCTACCTGGGCGGCCCGATGGCCACCCTGCTGCCGGTGCCGCTGATGAACGTCATCAACGGCGGCGCCCACGCCTCCAACAACCTGGACTTCCAGGAGTTCATGCTGGTGCCCCACGGGGCCGGCAGCTTCCGCGAGGCCCTGCGCATGGGCGCCGAGGTGTTCCACACCCTCAAGGGGCTGCTCAAGGATCAGGGCCTGTCCACCGCCGTGGGCGACGAGGGCGGCTTCGCCCCCGACCTGGCCGGCAACGACGCCGCCGGTGAGCTGCTGATGCAGGCGATCGAGAAGGCCGGCTACCGGCCCGGCGACCAGATCTCCCTGGCCCTCGATGTGGCCAGCACCGAGTTCTACGCCGATGGCCGTTACGCCTTCGGCGGCGGCAGCTACACCAGCGCCGAGATGGTCGACCAGCTGGCGGCCCTGGCGAGCCGCTTCCCGATCGTCTCGATCGAGGACGGCCTGGCCGAGGACGACTGGGAGGGCTGGCGCCTGCTCACCGAGCGCCTGGGGGGCACGGTGCAGCTGGTGGGCGACGACCTGTTCGTGACCAACACCACCCGGCTGCAGCAGGGGATCGAGCAGGGCATCGCCAATTCGATCCTGATCAAGGTGAACCAGATCGGCTCGCTCACGGAGACGCTGCAGGCCATCGACATGGCCACCCGGGCCGGCTACACCAGCGTGATCAGCCACCGCAGCGGCGAAACCGAGGACACCACCATCGCCGACCTGGCCGTGGCCACCCGGGCCGGCCAGATCAAGACCGGCTCCCTCAGCCGCAGCGACCGGGTCGCCAAGTACAACCAGCTGCTGCGCATCGAGGACGAACTGGGCAGCCAGGCGGTGTATGCCGGTGTGGAGGACCGGGGACCGCGGGGCAAGGCCTGAACCCTCGGGGCCCGGACTGAGCCGGGCCCGGCTCAGTCCGGCCGGGCCGGGGACGACACACCGGGCAGCTGATCCAGGCGACCGTCGCGCTGGAGCCGGGCCTGCATCTTCAGCCAGCCGGCGGTGAGGGGCACCGCCAGCACCAGCGGGACGGCGGCGAGCACCGGGCGGCTGCTCACCGCCAGCACGGAGGCCGCCACCGCCAGGGTGCCGAGCAGGAACGACTGGCCGGCGCTCTGCTGGGCCAGGGCCAGGCGCCGCAGCAAGCGATCGGTCTCACCGGCGCGGATCAGCACCTGCAGATCCCCCTGTTCGATGCGGGCCAGGCTCTCGTCGAGTCGCCGGGGGATCCCGAAGGCGCGGCTGCCCACCTCGGCCGCCTGGCGGGAGAGCTCGCTGAACAGTTCGTTGGGGCCGTTGCCGCTGGCGGTCATGAGGGGCAACAGGTAGGGACGGGCGATGGCGATGAGGCTAAAGCCAGGATCGAGGCTGCGGCCCACCCCCTCGAAGGTGGAGAGGGCCCGCATCACGAAGATCAGTTCGGGCGGCAGCCGGAACGGCTGGCCGTAGACGAGTTCGTAGAGGTCACCGGAGAGTTTGTCGATGACGTTGGCGCTGAAGGGGGGCGTGAGGGCCTCGGTGAGCATCACCCGCACCAGCCGCCGCACCGGCCCCGGGTCGATGCCGGCGGCGATCAGCCCGGCCTGCTGCAGCTCGTCCACCAGGGAGGCGGCATCCCGGGCCGCCGCGGCACGCACCATGCGTCCGAGCCGGCTGCGCAGCCGCTCGGAGATCTGGCCCATCATGCCGAAGTCGTAGTAGATCAGCGCCCCGTCGCTGGCGACGGCGAGGTTGCCGGGGTGGGGGTCGGCGTGGAAGAAGCCGAAGCGCACCAGTTGCTGCAGGTAGCTGGCCGCCCCCTTCTCGGCCACGGCCGCCGGATCGATGCCGGCACTGACGAGGGCCTCGCGGTCGTTGATCTTGATGCCGGGCACGTAATCGAGGCAGAGCACCCGCCGGGAGCTCAGCTCCCAGACCACCGCCGGGATGCGGATGCCGGGGTCGTCGAGGAACTGCTGGCGGAAGCGGGCGGCGTGCTCGGCCTCGAGGCGGAAATCGAGCTCGCGCAGCAGCACCCGCCGGCACTCCTTGGCGATGCCCACCCAGTCACGGCCGGCGCCCCAGCGGGGATGGCGCTGCACCGCGGCGGCCACCTGCTGGAGCACCTCCAGATCGAGGCGGAACAGGCGCTCCAGCCCGGGCCGCTGCACCTTGAACACCACCTGGCGGCCGCTGCGCAGGCTGGCCCGGTGCACCTGGGCCAGGCTCGCCGAGCCCAGCGGCACCACCTCCAGATCGATGATCTCCGCCCGCCGCTCCCCCAGCTCCTGCTCCAGCAGGGACTCCACCACGGGGAAGGGGAAGGCGGGCACCCGGTCCTGCAGGTGGGCCAGCTCCTCCACCACGTCGGCGGGGAGGACATCGGGGCGGGCCGAGAGCAGCTGGCCGAGCTTGATGAAGGCGGAACCGAGCTCGAGGAACTGGGCCGTGAGCCAGCGGGCCCGTCGGCGCTGGCGGGCGGCCTGGGCTTGCGGGGTGCGTCCGCCCGGGTAGGTCCAGGGCCGGGCGTCCCACCAGAGACCCGCGAGCAGCTGGAGCACGAGGCGCCAGATGCGCAGGGACCGCCAGAGGCGGGACAGAACGATCCCGGGGGTGGAAGGGGCCGCCATCAGGGCTGCCCCGGAGACCGCGGCGGACCGTCGGGGGTTGCCGGCATCCGGTCGAGGCGCCGGGAGAGTTCGGCCACCTTGGCCCGCAGGGCATCGATGCGCTCCTGGGGATCTTCGGCGGCGCCGCCCCGGGACGCGGGGGCACCGGCGCCGCGGTCGTTCTCGATGCGTTCGGCTTCCATGGCCACCTCCTCCCAGAACAGACTCAGTTCCTGCTGCACCCGGGCGGGGGCCTCCTGGGCGAGGGCCGCCAGGGTGGCGGCCACGTCAGCCAGGCCACTGCCCAGGCGGGCGGCCAGGCGGTTCATGGCCGCCTTGGCGAGGGACTGCGGCGCGCTCATGACTTGGCCGGAGGGATGACCGAACTGTGGCAGATCAGGGCTGGCTTCCGGGGGCCGGTGGGGCGCTCAGCGGCGGCGGGGCGATCGGCGCCGGGCCGGCCTCCTCCCGCTCCCGGGCCGGTGGCGTGCGCGGCGGCGGCAGGACAGGGACCGCCGGGAGCCCGGCATCGGCGGCGCCTGGCGCGGCCGGCTGGTCGGTCGGCGGGGTCTCCCCGCCCTCGAGCAGTCGCCGGCGTTCCTCGGCGTCCCGCTCCTCCATCTGGCGGCGACGCTCCTCGATCGCGGCCGCCTCCTGCTTCTGCTCCTGCTCCAGCTCGAGCAGATCGAGATCACCGCGGATCTCGCGGGCGTCGCCGCCGAAGCGCTGGCGCAGGGAATCGAGGGTCGTGCCCGGGGCGGGCTGGACATCGAAGCGCTGGCGGCTGCCTTCTTCCTCGGGGCCGCCGAGGCTAAGCAGCCGCAGGCTGGCGGCGTAGCCGACCCCGAAGCAGAGCCCCACGATCGCCCAGAGGCGCCAGTCCCAGGCGGGGCGGGCCGCCAAGCGCTGCTGCTTGCCACCTGGAGGGGCGCCGCCGGGACGGGAAGGGGGCCTGGCCGTGACCATCGACGTCAGCACATGCGCTGCCATTTTGCCCGGCTCTTGGGGATCCGCTGGCGACGGGTCCATCCAGGGGAAGGGTCAGCGGCGCCCCTCGTCAACGAATCCTGCGAGATCGACATCACTGACACCGCGGATCCTTGGGAACGATCGCAGTGCCGCCACCGCTTTGTCCCGCTTGGTAGTGAAGGTGAAGCCATCGCCGTTTTCGACAGCCCGCGGCAGCCGGGAGCGCTGGGCCCTGGCCTCGACGTCCTCAATGCTGGGGTCCATGGAGAGACTGAGCTGATTCACGGTTTACCACTTTAGTTGGCCCTGAGAGACGAGCCGACAGATGAAGGCGCTTAAGAATCCTGCTGCTGCAGCCTGTCTGCCCTCTGCTGCTCCAAGGCCGCGATGACATTGGCGTCACAGCCGACCCGATCCTTGAAAAGAGCCTGGCCGTGATAGGCGGGGCCTGGGTGGACGAGGAGATCTCCGCAGGGGGGGGGGGGGGGGGCATGTGGGCCCCCTTTGATAGGGG
>NZ_ASAC01000016.1:0-1769 GCF_009834675.1 Cyanobium sp. Copco_Reservoir_LC18 | reverse complement strand
GGGGGGGGGGGCACTTGGTCCGCACTTGATCGGTGGGGAGCCGAAGTACGGCTGGTAGTGGACTCCATCGCCATCGACTGCCATCGGCGCACGGATTAGTGTGGACATGGTCAGGCATACGGCTTAAAGCTAGTGCCGAAACCTTCAGGGTCCTGCAGACATCGCTGACGCCTTGGCCTTGATTGATGAGCTGCTCAGCGGTGCGCAGCTTGCGGATGACCTGCTCGGCGGGGGGGGCCTCTGGTGGTTTCCAGTGGCTCTCCGATCGCCATGAGGAAGGATGCTGGAAAATGAGTTACGGCGGCTGATAAATGAGAAAAGGTGGAATGGCAACACATCGGGCCAAGTTGGAACATCTCCGATAAAGGATCTCTTGCCGTAAATCACAAATAGCAAGCTACTTGAACGATCACCAAGGGATAGTGATTCTCAATCCTGAGCGCACCCTTCGATACTTAAGGCCTCCCTGTTCTATTCGGCAGGAAATGGTGAATCTTTTGTTGATCGCATTAAGGGCAGTAATGACGGATTCCCTTTCGATGATGATGTCAGCATTTTTTATGCTGGATTGCAGCAAGCTCAGTCGTTGGTCCCACAGCATGGGAGGAAGCTCTGGGTCCGAGGCCAGCGTCTCCGAGCTTAGGGGAGCAATGCTATCTGCTTCATGTGGATGGATGCGAAGGGAGCTTGTCAGTAGCAAGCACCTCTCCCCCGGAATCAGCATTAAGAAGTTATTTGCAGGCTCAGCTCCGGGCAGTATGAACGAAGCGGGTTGATGCAGTTTTGTACCTTCGTCGACCAAGCGACGAAGAAGCCAGTATTCAATGAGCAGCTTATTGCGTTTCGTGAGTCTTACGGGAGGAAGCCTGCTTTGCACATGTGTCGGTGTTGATGGAGATACGTCATTAGTCGAGATTTTCTGGTGAAGTTCAATTCTTGTAAACTCAGCCAGCTTGCTGCCAAGCACTGAAAGCGAAAAGGCGTAATGTAGATAATTCAGCAAAGGCGCTGTTGAGTTAATTGCTCGAGCTCTCTAAAGTGTAGACCTAAGCGCAGTAAGTGATGAGAATGGTGGCAAGTCTCGCGCGGCTACCATGAGACCATCTCTTGATAGTGCTTCGATCAGTTGTTTTCCGACTACGTCATGTGTCAGCAGTAGGCCGGCTTGGGCGAGAGCCCGGAAGTACATTTTCCGGTTCTTCCCGATTTTGATGAATAATCGCCTTAGGCCGTTGGAGCGCCCCTTTTCAGAAAGGTGCCCTGATCGAAGCTCATTGATATGATAAGCTCCTAGGGGAGCCTCTGGGCAATCGGAGTTTCAGTGGCCGCATAGAGCGGCAACGGCACTTCTAACCGTGGACTGACTCTGAGTTTGCCTTGTGGTGCATTGGCAGGCTCCTTGCCGCCTCTTTGGGTTGCTGATAGAGGCTGAATGAGGGCTTCTAAGTACATCATTCCCATGCTCAGGCTGCTGCGAGTAACTGATGCCGGGCTTGGAAAGGTTCGATAGTGCCGCCAGCACGTTGACCTTGCAACGGTTTTTGGCCAAGCCACGCAGCCGCGTCTTCTGGAATCCGAACTGTTGCTTGATCACCCTGAAAGGGTGCTCGACCTTGGCGCGGAGATGTGCTTTCGCCGCCTCGATCAGTTCCTGCAGCTTTCCATCTGCGGTGTTGGGGAGTGCCTGGCGTTTCCCCGGCCGCATCGCCACTCGGAATGCTGCTGAATGGGCCGCCATCTCAGGTCGCTTGGCGATGCCCTGGTACCCG